>NIRF01000010.1 GCA_002878375.1 Dictyoglomus sp. NZ13-RE01 | reverse complement strand
TTATCAGGTTAAAGAAGAATGTCTATGTAAATGAGAAGCCAATAACCATGTTGCCAAAAGGGATTTATGAAGGAGTTCTAATTCATGGGATAGAAGCAAATGTATACATAAGAGGATATGAAGTGATAAATGGGAAGGAAGATTTTTACGCATATGTAACAAGTTTGCCAAAGGAGAGCATAGAATAAAGTTATTAAAGGAGGAATTAAAGAGAGGAATAATAAGCTTTGTAAATTTTGCCTTAAGAATAATTGAGATATTAAGATTGAAGTTAAAGATAAGCAAGAAAGGAAGAATTGTGCTTATGATTGGAGGTGATTAAAAGTGATTACAGATCAGGCTCAACTAGTATGTTGAGAAGATGATCTAATTTTAGTAGAATAAATATATGGAATTAGAGGTATTTAAGTTATTTGGTTTTCTTTTGGGAATAGGTGGAGGAAGTTTAGCTTTTTTATTATACTTCTTCTATAGATTTTCTTTTTTTAAGAAAATAAAAATAAAAAGGCATTTGATTTCTCTATCTTTTGTAACTGCCTTTTTTATCTCCTCAATTTTCTCTCCCCATAGAACCTTTTCCTTAGGTAATTTCTTTCTATTATTTCTTCTTTATATAGTTTATCTATTTTTTAGAGAGGAGGATTTTTCAAAAGATGTTTTGGATAGCTTATTAGATTATTGGATATTAGGAGCTATGATCTTAGCTTTTGCAGGAATAAATATTTATTTTTACAAAGGAGTTTATGCAGAAACTTATTTTATTCGTAAAAATGGTTTAGGGACTTTACTTGCTATGACCTTGCCTATATCCCAAATAAAGATCATTACTTCAAAGGAAAAACTGCTATATTTTCTATCTACTTTTATAATTCTTTCTGGACTTATTCTTACAATGTCCCAGGGAGCCATTATTGGTCTTTTAATAGGGGAAATAGTTCTTTTTATTTTGGGAGAAAAGAGAATAAGAAGGCAAATTAAAACTATTGGAATGATAGGGGTTTTGCTCCTTGGATTATTTATAGGACGCTCTTTATTAGTTAAAGATAATCTTTTTTCTTTTTTTCTTACAAGGCTTGATCTTAACTCTTCTTCCAAAACAGAGAGGATATATATTTGGAAGGCATCATGGCATATGTTTCTTGACTATCCAATAACAGGAGTTGGCTTTGGATGTTTTAGCTTGGAATATCCTCGTTATAAGCTTCCTCAGGCTTATGAACAAAACCATTCTTTTGCCCATAATCTTCCCCTTAATCTTCTTGCAGAGACAGGAATATTAGGATTTTTTACTTTTTCTTTTTTAACTTTGAGCTTTTTCTGGAAGGGAATAAAAGGCTATATTAGAAGTAAAGATTTAACTCTTCTTTCATTAATTGGAGGATTTACTGCCTATATGGTGCATCAACTCTTTGATGGAACTATGTGGTCTCTACACTTTGGAATTTTCTTCTTTTTGTTAGGTGCAATATTTAATAAGTATTATGAAACCTAAGGTTCTTTATCTTCTTCCTTACTTTAAGTATGGATATTTTATAGACTTTGTCTCAGAAGGTACCTGAGATAAGATGGTAGAAAAGACAAAGATTTGCTATATCAATCTCCTTAACTCTTCTAAATAGACTTTGTTTAATACGCCTGAGAGAAGGATCTGAGAGAGGGTGTAATATCCTCTTTTTTCTGCCCAATTCCACCACTTCTCAATGTTTTTCTCATTTATTAATCCAAAAAGTCTTTGTATGAAATTTCCAATCTCATAAACTTTTCCAAGCTGTATCATCATTTTTACCTCAGGGGTGGGATGCTTTTTGTAAAAATAGATGGCGGATCTTGCTCTTTCCCTCTCTTTATTTAAAAGATAAGATAGATTATGAAAATCAGGAGGCACCTGTAAATGCCAAACTAAAACCTTATCAGATTTTACCAATTTTACTCCCAATTTTTTTAACCTTATACCAAGCTCCAGATCTTCCCAGCCGTAGAAGGAAAAGTTTTCGTCAAAAAATCCTGCTTTGAGAAGGATCTCCCTCGATATACTGGCATTACCAGATGCAAAATAGGCAGTAGACATATCTCTTAATTTATATTTTTCTTTCCATGGGCTTTCAAAATTATATGTGTTTACTACCGGTCCCTGTACTAATACTTTAAAATTGTTTTCTTTTTGTATTTCATAGTGATTTTTAAGAAAATCCCTTTTTACATAGATATCACTATCGATAAAGACTATTAATTTTCCTTTTGAGATTTCAAGGGCTAAATTTCTTGTGTGGGCAGGTCCCCTTCTCTCAGAAGAATAAATATATTTTAAATTTTTGTGTTTCTTTGAATATTCTTCTATTAAATCCTTTGTTCCATCAGAAGACCCATCATCGGAAACAATTACCTCATAGGGCTGAGAAAAATCTTGCTCTAAAATCTGAGGAAGTATTATTTCCAAAATTTTTCTTCTATTATATGTAGGTATAATAACGCTTATCTCCATGCCCATATTATATCAGACAAAAAAATGGGAGCAAGGATTTTCTCCCTGCTCCCTTGTCACCCCTCACCCGTCACGCGTCACCAGTTTAAAACTTTGCGGATCCAGAAGCTATGAATTTTAAGTGGGATAGATCAGGGGATATGTTTTGGATTTGCTCTCCAAGGACTGCTACATCCACAGATAAACCAAGAAGGTTAACACCAGCTCCTACAGAATAGGTTAATCCTCTTACTGCAAGCTCTGCAGACTTTGTTGGATCGAGCTCCTCTAAGCGGATATTTCCGTAGGCACCTGCTCTTAATGCTAAGATGGGAAGAACCCAAAATTCTACTCCTGCATGTAATGTTCCATATCTCCAATTTTCAGGCTTATTCCAATTTTCTTCGCTAAAATTATTTGTTACATCAAAGTTTTCTAAGTCTAATGCTACCTTAATGGCTCCTAAATCTAATCCTGCACCTACATTAAAGAAGGATGGAAGCTTAATATTTGAGTAGGTTTCAGGTGCTGGATCATAGGTCCACCAGGCATCCCAATTACCCCATACAAAGTCATCGTGCCACATATAATCTCTTGTATAGTTGACACTGCTATATGCATTTTTATAAACTGCCCCAATTTTTATTAGGGCAAGCTCTAATATTGCTCCTACATCTAACGTATATCCGTCGATCTTTGCCCAGTCATAGGAATGGAATTGGGAGTCAGAACCTGGTGGTGGGGAATTAAAATCTTCACTTACTCCATGAAAAGAGTCACTTCTAAAATAAATTCCATCAACCTTTCTTGACACTTCTCCACTTATATAGGTAAGGTTTGCACCAAGAGCAATAGGTCCAAGTTTTTGTCCTAATCCTGCAGATATAGTGTTTAGTTTTGAAGTATCTGTTACATCAGAGTAAAAGTCAAACTTCATTTCCCATCCATCTGGGGCACGGCTTGTCCAATATCCTCCATCAAATCTTTGAACTGTTATAGGTGGTATAAATGGCTTTTTGTATGCAGCGCCAAGGTTGGATATGGCAACAGCGGCGTATAGAGGTACAAAGTTAAATTTGTACTCATACTTAGGATTCCCACTCTCATCATATCCTGTAACTTCTTTGTTTACTTCTCCCAATGCTAATACACTTAGATTAAAGTTTTTCACGTATGCTAAGCCTGCAGGGTTGTATTCTACTGAGGATGCATCATTTGCTAAGGCAGTTCCTGCACCACCCATAGCTATAATTCTTGCACTACCTCCACTCATCCAGGGAATAAAACTGAAAAGATCCAGAGTGTATGTTTCTTCCATAGTTCTAGTGTAAGTTTGAGCAAAACCAATGGTGAAAAGCAAAGCGATGCCTATTATGGTAGCTAATAGGAGCTTTTTCATTTGAGGACACCTCCTTAAATTTGATACCTTCAGTATAACATTATTTTTTGCTTTGTATGTGATATAAATCACACTTAAACTGTGATCTTTATCACGTTTACCAGCCTTTTTTCCAAACTATAGGCATTCTTCTACCAGTTCCAAAGGCTTTTGTAGTTACTTTTAAAACAGGAGGTGCCTGTCTTCTTTTGTATTCGGAATTGTCTATCCTTCTAATTATTGATTCTATGAAGTTTTTATCAAATCCAAGATCTTCAATTTCATCAATGGAAAGGTTATCCTCTATGTAAGCTTTGATAATTTTATCTAAGATAGGATAGGGAGGGAGAGAGTCTTCATCCTTTTGATTTGGTCTTAGTTCTGCAGATGGCACCTTTTCAATAACAGATTTAGGAATGATCTCTTTCTCTCTATTTATAAAATAGGCTAATTCGTAGACCATCATCTTAGGTACGTCTCCAATAACTGCAAGGCTTCCAGCCATATCCCCATAAAGGGTACAGTAGCCTGTGGCAAGCTCCGACTTATTCCCTGTAGTTAAAACCAAGTAACCTTCTCTATTGGATATGAACATTAAGATATTACCTCTTATTCTTGCCTGAAGATTCTCCTCTGCAAGATCAATAAGAGGATTTCCGTCAGGATTTAATATTTTTAAATAGGACTTGAATATATCTATTATAGGGATAATTCTAAATTCTATACCCAGATTTTGGGCAAGCATTTTTGCATCCTTTACACTTCCTTCTGAAGAGTAGATGGAGGGCATAGATACCCCAAGCACATTTTCTCTTCCCAAGGCATAAGTGGCAAGACAAGCTACCACCGATGAATCTATTCCTCCACTTAGTCCAATCACTGCCTTTTTAAATCCCAATTTATAGAAGTAATCTCTTATTCCAAGAATTAAGGCATTATAAATATCTTCAATACTTTCCTTTATCCCTACATATTTTGATAAGTTTTCTTCCTTGAGATCTACTACGCCAAAATCTTCCTCAAACCTTTTTCCGCTCCAAACTATTCTCCCTTCTGGAGAGATTACAAGGCTAAAGCCATCAAAGATTAGCTCATCATTTCCACCAACCTGGTTCACATAAACTATATATCTATTATATTTCTTAGCTAAATGTATAAGCATGTTGGATCTTAATTCTATCTTTCCATAGTGGTATGGGGATGCGGATATGTTTATTATAATCTCCGCCCCTTGAGATACAAGTTCTTCTACAGGATCTATCTCATAGATGGTTCTATTCCAAAAATCCTTATCATTCCAGATATCCTCACATATGGTAACTCCCAAATTGGCGAGTTTAAACATTATTGGGTGCCTATGTTTTGCAGGTTTAAAATACCTTGTTTCATCAAAGACATCACAACTTGGAAGTAGTGTTTTGTGCTGGTAGCCTAATAGCTTATTTTTGTAAAGAAGGATGGCGGAATTATATATTTTATCGTCATCATAGAAGGGAGTTCCTAATAAAATACCTATATCTTTGCTTTGAGGAATGATCTTTTCCTCTATAGTCTCTTTAATCTTTTTAGCTAAATCTTTTCTCAAAAGTATATCCCTTGGAGGATAACCTATTAGGGAAAGCTCAGGAAATATAATAAGGTCACAATTTTCTTTCTTTGCCTTCTCAATATATTTTAATATTTTTTCTGTATTTCCTCTTAAGTCTCCAATGATTGGATTAATCTGCGAAATTGCAATTCTTAACATTTTTACCTCCTTTTTAAGCTCCTTCCAAAGCAAAAATGCTTGCTCCTAATGCTCCCATAATTTGTGGATCCTCAGGAAGAAGAATATTAAATCCCAATAGGTCCTCTATAGCCATTTTAACTCCTTGATTTTTGGCTACTCCTCCTGTCATAACCACGTCTTTTTCTGCTCCTATCCTCTTTACTAAGGAGACCGCCCTCTTTGCAATAGAATAGTTTAATCCCTTTATTATACTATTTTTATTTTTACCTTGGGATAAAAGGGTTATTATTTCCGATTCTGCGAAAACAGTACATATATTTGTAATTTCAATGACTTCCTTTTCTTGCATATGAATTCTACCAAAATTTTCTAAATCTTCTTCCAAAACCTTTGCCATTACCTCCAAAAATCTTCCGGTACCTGCAGCACACTTATCATTCATAACAAAATCTAATACTGCTCCATTTTTCCCCACCTTTATTGCTTTACTATCCTGTCCACCAATATCAATTATGGTTCTTGCGGATGGGAAAAGAAAGTTTACCCCCTTTGCATGGCAGGAGATCTCTGTTTTTGTGAAGTCTGTAAAGTCAACCCTTACCCTTCCATAACCTGTAGCAGATATCTTTTTAACATCACCAAGCTCTATATTTAAATCTTTTAATAGCTCCATTATTAGGTCTTTGGCACTCTTATTCCCATCAATCCCTGTTTTTCCAATCCTATACCCCTTGATTTCTCTCTTATCGGATATTAAAACAACCTTTGTAGTAACAGAACCTATATCTACACCTAAGTAGTAGCTCATGATAGCACCTCCAAAAAGGCTTCTAATCTTGTTTTTGCCTGCTCAACAGGAAAATTAGTAGGATCTATTAGATCTCCATCAATAACTAATGCTGGAATGCCATTTTCTATAAGTTTTTTTCTCAAGATATAGGAGTTGCCTGAGCCTTGCCTGCATCCCCAATGATTAAAGATTATTACACCATCCGCCTTGTAATTTCTTACTCCTTCCAATGCCAGCTTGAACCTATCTTCCACATCTGAAAATATTCTTGCATTAATGATCTTCTTTGCAAGGGATATAAAGGGCTCATCCTCATCTAACTTTTCCCAATAAACATTACTGCTCTCTTCAAAAACAATACAACAAGATTTTTTATTCAAAAAATCAAAAAAGTCCGTTTTAAAATATGGTCCTAAATGGAGCCAATAAACCCTTATCTTACAATCTAAGAATTTCTTCTTCTTGATTCTATCTAATATTTCGTCCCTTAATGCCTTAAAAAATCTAACCCCCCAAAGGGATCCAAAGGTTGAAAAGATCATTCCAGCATAATCTAAAAAATTCTTTCCATCTATAACAACATATTCCTTTCTCAGCTCATTTATCTCTATCAGATAATCTCTTGCAATGTTAGAGTATCTTACTGCTTTTTTAAGTCCCTTTAATGGATCTTTAATGGCAAGCTTTTTAGATAGATTGAAGAATAGATTTTCGAGCTTTTTGGCAGTATATTGGAGAAAATTGTTATCCTTTAGAGGTAAATCTATGGGAAAATATTCGCTTCCAAAGATTTGAGAGACAATAAAGAAGGAGTGGAGAGCGGAATGGCAAGGATGAGAAGTGGTAACCATGTAATCTGGAATGGGAAGTATATTGTCCTTTATTAGCCCTATAATATTTCTATGTACGCTACAAAGGTCCTTTGAATAAAGGATCTCTTCGCTATCAAAAAGGGTTTTTTCTGCCCACCCTAAGGCGGATGTAAATCCTGATGCAACCTCAGGAAAGACTGGAAAAAGGTCTAATGCAAAAAGGATTTCAGAAGGCATTAGTATATTTGTCATGACAACCTTTTTTCTTCCCTGGTAGTTGTGCCTAACCAGGTCTAAGGCATACTCATAGGATATTCTTGTTACTTTATCCTTTCTATATTTTGTCTTCAATACAAGACTGGCAATAGGATAAACTATAGGGATTTTTAGTGCCTTTCTAATAGTATTCACATGGTCTAAGACTTCTATATTCATAATACCATCTCCAGAAAAGCTTCTAATCTCGTTCTAATCTGCTCTTTTATCCCTAAGGTATAGTCATCCTCCAATAAAAGGGTAGGAATTCCTTCTTTTTTTAGTTCTCTCACTAATAGAGGTATATAGAAAAGGATGGGATCACAGAATTTTAATGAGTAAAATATAACGCCTTTAACTTTTTCTTTTAATATTCTCTCCTTAATCTGAGAGACCTTATCCTTTAGATTTCTCCTTCTTACGCATCCTTCTCTTTTCATGTAATAATAGGCAAGATTATAGAAGGGATCTTTAGATACTGGCTTAATCTCTTCCAATGTTCTAATTCCAAAGCATGAATCGTCAAAAACTATGTTTATATCCATATCATGAATATATTCAATAAGCTCTAAGGGATACATGGTGGAGTAAAGATAAAACTTAGGCTTATTTTCTTTCCATTCCCAAGATATATTTAAAAAATCATTGATATTCATGGAGTGAAATAATATGTGGGAAAAGGGCATATTTTGGGCTTTCTTCCTCCCTAAATTATAAAGGTCTATTGATCTTTCTATATCCTCGATCTTTCCATTCTCATTAAGGCTAAAAAATAGTCTTTTCAGTTGTTCTGAGAAATATAAAATGTCTTCCTCTTCTTCTCCAAAGGGCACTTGAAGGAAAAAGATCTCTTCCGCCATATTTAGGAATTTCCATACCTCATATATCCTCTTAGAGGAGTCACAGGCATCGGTAAATATTGCTCTTGGAATTTTTATCTCTCTTCTTAATATTTCTTCGGTTGTAGCTCTGAGGTATGGGCATAGATATTTTGGTAGGTACTCATCGGTCCTTTCAAAGTATGTGGGAGTTGGTATAAAACGGAAAGGATTGTATCCTGCAGAATGGATAAGCTCCTGGGGCACATAGGCACAAAAATAAAAGACTGATGAGCTTGAATTTATATTTTCTATTTTACTTTCATTATAAAGCTCTTTTATTTCCCCCATCATAGCAAAAATTATACAAAATCTTATTTATAAAGAAAAGTTTTTTACCTATGATTTTTTACGCCAATTTTAGGACATATGTCGTTAATGGGGCATGAGGAGCAAAGGGGACTTATAGGCTTGCATATATTTTGCCCAAAAGAAACAAGAATTGGATTAATCTTTTTCCAATATTTTTTGGGAAGGACCTTTCTTAGCTCCAGCTCTGTTTTTTCAGGAGTTTTTGTCCTAACCCAGCCAATTCTATTTGAAATCCTATGCACATGGGTGTCCACACATATTCCATAATCATCAAAGGCTTCTGTGATTACCAAGTTTGCAGTTTTTCTCCCTACCCCTTTTATCTTAATAAGCTCATCAATGCTTCTCGGTACCATCCCTCCATAATTTTCTATTATTGTTTTTGCAATCTCCTTAATTAAAATTGCCTTCCTTTTATAAAAACCTACAGGATATATGAGTTTTTCAATAACATCTGTGGGTAGATTCAGAAGATCCTCAGGTCCTTTTACTACATTAAAAAGTCTTTCAACTGCCTCCTCGGTAGTTTTGTCCTTTGTTCTTAAGCTTAAGATGGTTCCAATAAGGATCTTAAAAGGATCCTTATCCTTTTTTCTTACCCTTGTAATTACAGGATCAGTAAATTTGGATACCTCTTCTTCAATTTTTGGAATAACATAGTCAAAATCCAATGCACCCTTCATAGATCTATATTCTATTTCATTTAAGAATTGTAGACAATAAAAAGACATAGATTTTCCCCTTGATTTATTTATGCCATTTCATATAATTTAGTGGGTTAGTAAAAAATGTAATTTTGGAGGAGTGTTTATGGAGAAGGGGAGCGGAATTTTAGTCTTAGGTAAGGAAGATTACCTGGTACCTATATTAGATTGGTGGGAAAAAGAGGGGTATAAAGTTAAGGTCTCTTTCGATTATAAGGGGGAAGAAGGATACAGTATTTTTTTGGTTTTGGGGAAGAAAGATTTAGATTGGGATAATATTCTAAAAGAATTAGAAAAATTTAGTTCAAAAAAGATTCTCCTAAATCCTTGGGGAGAAGAGTATAGTGCCCTTTATTCATCTATTTGGTCCGCCATAATATCCTTTGTTCCATCGGAGGATAAAAGAACTTATAAAGTAGAAATTCCCTATTATAGTGTAGAAGAGTATTCTAAGGAGGAGATAGTAAGGGAGCTTAATCTTCCCCAGGATAAAAATATTATTATTCTTTTAGGTGATTATTCTCCGTTAAAAGGTAAAATAAAGATCTTGAAGGAGGACCCATCCATATATTTATTGGGGATTTGCTTTTCTTTGGAGGAGGAGAATAAGTTAAGAGAGGAATTTAAGGATATTGAAATAGATTTTAGGGTTGTTAACTCTTGGAAGGATATTGTTAAGTATACTCAATCTGCAAAACTGGTAATTTTGTATCAGAAGGAGGAGGAATATCCTGTACTTTTTTATCAGGTAATTACAGGAGGAGCGGTAGTTCTTGTAAGAGATGTAGGCAGGTTAAAATATGAGTATCTTGAAAGTCTAAGATATAATGAGGATAACATAGTAGATAAGGTCAAAGAGTTATTGAGAAATGGGGAAGAAAGAGAGGATATATTAAAGTATTATCAAGGTATTGCCTATGGACATTCACCAGAGAGGGTAGGAAGTCAGTTTTTATACATCTTTGATGAGATTCTAAATCCAAAGAGTTATCCTCGAGGAGGAAAATTAAAGCGCTTTACTGGTAATCCCTTGTTTAAGGCGAGATACGACTTGACCATTGATGTAAAGGGAGAAAAGATTCATTGGGAGAGATTAGTTTACAATGCAGGAGCCATTAGATTAAACGGAGTTACCTATATTTTTTACAGGGCATTGGGAGAGGACGGTTTCTCAAGAATTGGGCTTTGGTGGAGTAGAGATGGATACAAGGAGGATGGAAGACTTCCTTTCCCAATTTTTGGACCAGAAGAAGAGTATGAGTCTCCTAAGAGATTGCAGAAAAGAAAGGATTGGCAGTTGAAGCACTTAGGCATGTTAAGGGAGCTTGGAGGAACAGAGGACCCAAGAATCTACCTAATAAACAACTATCTATATATGACTTATACATCCTATGGAGATTTAATTCAGCTTTCTCTAACAAAGATCCATATAGATGACTTTTTAAGGGGTGTAAAGGAATTCAAATCCTATGAGGAGTGGAAAAGGGTTTGGGAGAGAAATGGTCCTATTTTTAAGGGGCTTGATGATAAGGATGCAGTATTATTCCCCGTTGAGGAGAGAAAAGATGATATAAAATTGGGAGAGAAGGAGTATAAAGGAAACTTTATAAATCTTTTCCCAGAACTATACCATCAGAAGGTAGCTTTGATCCATAGGATTCCTCCTGATATGCAGATCTTATTTACCCACGAGATCCCATATAAAGGAGCAACTGTGGGAAGAACCTTTTTAATGCCACGTCCAAACTACTGGGATAGCGAGAAAATAGGGGCAGGAGCACCCCCTCTAAAGACTAAGTTTGGATGGCTACATATCTATCATGGGGTAGGAAGATGGAAAGGGAAAAAGGCATATGCCTTAGGTATAGTGATTACCTCTTTGGAAAATCCAGAAAAGGTAATATATCGCTCTCCATATCCCATCTTAGAGCCTGAGGAATATTATGAGGTAGAGGGATGGGTGCCTGAAGTAGTCTTTACCTGTGGGGTTGTACCAAAGTACAAAGACTCTACAGAAATATTGGATGAGAATGATGAGATCCTTGTTTATTACGGTGGAGCGGATGAGGTAATGGCTCTTGCAGAAGGAAGGATTGGAGATTTAGTTCCTAAGGAGCTATGAAATTTATTCTAATTATCTTTATATTTTGCTTGATTTTTACTTCCTACTCCTATGCCTTTGAGTTTGCGGTTATAGGGGATAGTGAGGGTTATGATGGAATACCAAGCATAACAGCTCTTCTTCTAAATAAAATATATAGCACATCCGCTAATTTTATAATTCACTTAGGAGATTTTATAAATAGCTGGGAAGGAAATGAACTTGAATTAGTTAAGAAACAATTCTCCTCTTCTCCAATCCCTATATATTTTGTGCCTGGGAATAATGATATATCAAAGGATGGTGGTAAAAATTTCAAGGATTTTACAGGAAGACCTTTATATTATTATTTTGACTTTGAGAATGCAAGATTCATCATCCTTAATAATGCTTTGGGAAGATTGGGAGAGGAGCAGATAAATTGGCTAAAGGAGGTTTTAAGTTCTTCGGGGGATAAAGTTAAGTTTGTTTTTATGCATAGACCACTTGTCCTTCCACCTATATTGGAGTTTTTCAGAAGATTTTATCCCTATTTAGGACACGATTTAAAAGAGACAAAAATTCTCATGGATCTTTTTGAGAGAGAGAAAGTAAAATATGTATTCTCAGGACATATTCATCTATATTTTAGGAAAAGGGTTGGAAATGTAACATACATAATATCGGGGAGTGGGGGAAGTATCCCCCACACCTCCATTTATGAGGCTGGAAATCCTCACTTTATCCTTATAGAGGTTAACGATAAAATAATTGATAAGAAGATTACTTTAGATGATCTCTAAGTCCGCCCTTCCTGCAGAGCCCCAAAACCTTGTAATAATATTTTCTAAGCCCTCTTCTTTCCTTTCAGAAAGCCATAGCTTTTTATACTTATAGGAGACTGCAATAAACTCCGCTGAATTATTTTTATTCTTTAATCTATTAATACCTATCCCAATTAGATCCCTTATTAAGGATAGATCCTCAGGAAGATTGGGTTTGTTTGCCTTTTCATACACCTTTTCATAAATTTCTATTAATTTTTCCTTATTAGCTAAGTTATCAAGTAAGCTCATGTAATAGTCCATCCAAAAGTCCCCTGTTTTCTTCCTCTCAGATGCTTTACTTGCCACTATTTCTGTGTAATACCTATAGGTAAAATCCTTAAAGAGAACATGCTTTAAAGTTTCTGAGATTATAGTATTTCCAAAATCCTTTCTTAAATCTAAAACTTCTTTCTCTTCACCTGTAAGGGCAACCCATTTATCCTCCCAGTTTCCATCCCCTTCCGCTATTTCCATGCTGGCAAGAATTAGAGGGTCTAAGAAGGAGAATAAACACTCCTCCCCATCATCTCCCCAGGCAGTAACCAGAAAACCTGGCAGTTTTTCCTCCTTTGCAGGGAGCAAGAAGTTTTTCAAGTTTGTTAGTGCCATATCAAAGTTTGGATAATACCTATTCCAGTTGGCAAGCCCTGGACATGCAAGCTCCTTTGCCTTTCTTTTCCCAAATAGATTTATCTTATTTCTAAAATGCTCTATGGAGTTAGCACTATAGTCCCAATTGGCGATTATCACCTCATCCCATATTTCGCTCTCTAAAGCCACCTTCCATCTTTCTCTCTCCTCTTCTGTGAGATACATACCTGTAAGCATATCTCCCCATAGGATGGGCTCCTTATTTTTCTCCTTCACAATATTTACCATGTTTCTATGATGCATCTCATAAAGGGATGGTCCCTCAAAAATACCTTTTTTATCCAGGCTCCTTCCTCTTCCCAAAGCCCAGGTTTCATCTCCCCCTATTAATATGTACTTTGATGGGAAGAAATCTAAAACTTCTTTCAATAGGTCATAGGCAAAGGATCTTGCTGATTCATTGGAAACGTTTAGACATCCCTCTTGGGGTCTATGCCACTCACTAAAGGTCCTAAAGTCGGGAAGAGATAAGATATGCTCCATATGTCCACAAAGCTCCAAGGATGGAAAAACCTCTATCCCAAGATTTTTCCCAAAATATATGACCTCTTTTAGCTCTTCTTCCGTCATTCTTCCTCTTAATCTTCCAATTTGTGGATATTTTCTCCATGGGAAAAGATCTTCAAAGTATATCGCAAAATAGTTATATTTTAATAAAAAGAGCCATTTTAGTAAGTTCTTTAGGGTTTCTACCTTTGGTACTCCTCCTCTTGCAATATCCAAGTGGTATCCTCTAAAGGAGAATGAAAATTCCTCCTCAATCTCTACCTCAGGCATTATATTCTTTTTTTGCATTAGGATTTGAATGAGAGTAGCATAGCAAATATGTTCGTTTCCCCATATATTCACAATTTTTTCCTTTATTTCTACTCCTATCCCTTCTCTATCAATCTTTTCAATTCTCCAGCTTCCTTTTGGAATATTAAACTCCCTTGAGATAAAATCTGGTAAATTTTCAAAGCCATCAAAGGGAAACCATCTTCCAGAAAAACTCATCCTTTTTGGCTCAGGAACAATGTAAATTCTTTCACTCATAAAAAATACCTCCCTTTTTTACCAGGGCATTTTATTTCCTTTGTAATCCATATAAATATCTTTATCGATCTTCCAATCCTTCATAGACAAAGAATATATGCCTTCCCCTGCCTCATCGGGTGAGATATCTGCATCTTTTCCACCCATATCGGTTCTCATCCATCCTGGATGTATTACAAGGACCTTAATGTTTTTCTCCTTTCCATAATTTTGTAATATGGCGGATGCCATATTCAGAGCGGATTTTGACATGCAGTATCCATACTCCCTATCTCTCCAGCAGTTTCCTATACTTCCTGCCTCAGATGATACATTTATTATGAGCTTTTTATTCCCCTTTTCCACTAAAGGATAGAAATACTTTAGTACTCTAAGAGGTCCCACTGCATTTACATTAAGAGTCCAAACCACTCTATCAATATCTATATTTTCTATGGTCCTTGTTCTATCCTCAATATATATCGCTGCATTGTTTATGAGTATATCTATGGCAGGCACTTTACTGCTTATAAAATTATAGGCGGTTCTCACAGACTCCTCAGAGGCTACATCCATGGGATACAATATCAGATTCTCATATTTATCCTTTATCTCCTCTAAATACTCTAAATTCTGTCTATAAGTGGCAATAACTTTATGACCTCTTTCAAGATATATCCTTGTGAGGGAAAAACCTAAACCCTTTGAGGCACCTGTGATAAGCACATTGTACATAACAAATCCTCCTTTTGTTTGTTTTAAAAACTATCTTTTTATATTATATCAATGGAAAAGATTTTTATGAACAAAAAAGTTAATTTACTAATGGAAAGTTCTTCTCTTTACACCAAAATTTCTTATATGTTATCATTAATCCTATGAAAATAGATCTTGAAAATTTTGACCTAAAAGAGTTTTGGGAAGAAAACGATTACTGTTTAAGGAATTTTCAAAATAAAACCAGGATTCCTATTTTTTATTGGCTTGATGACCATTTCCTTTTTGAATTAATAGATATTGAATCCACGATAAGATATTATACTGACTATAACTATAGATTGGATTGCCATAAAAGGGCAAATCAAATTTTGGAAAAAGCATTGGGCAGAAAATTTTATCCAGAAGATCCTGTAGAACCTCCATCTCCCAACCGTTTTGAGGTACTAATGGGAGCAAAGTATGTGTTAACAGAGGGAGGGACTCCTTGGCTTGTTTCCGAAGTTAGAGATATTGATGATGTGAAAGAATTGATAAAGAAAATGGAAAAGGTTAATATGGAAGAATGTGCTCTTCCAGAGGATTTTTATGAGAAAAAGGAACTTTATGAGAAGGAGACAGGGAAAAAGATTAAACTGGGAAGCTCAAGTAGAGGTCCTGCTACTTTAGCTACGAGCATTTTAGGAACAGAAAACTTATGCATTTTTATGATGGAAGAGGAGGAATTGCTCTTAGAATTTTACAATGTTTTATGTGAAAAATTGATTGAGTACTGCAGAGTATTGAGAAAGGCAACAAAAAACCAGGAGTATGGTTTTTCTATTATGGATGATAATTGTTTTTTGTTTCCTCCAAAGAAATATTTGAAGTTTTGTGCTCCCTTTTTAGAAAGGATATTCAAGGAGTTTGCTCCTCTTCCTCATCACTTAAGATATCAGCACTCCGATAGTAATATGAAACACTTAATGGGCATATTAAATGACTTAGGAATAAATGAGGTGAACTTTGGACCTGAGATTCATCCTAAGGAGATTAGAACCGCAATGCCAAAGGCTAAGATTTATGGACAGATGCCTCCCTTTACATTAAGAAATGGTACCTATGAGGAGATTATTAGTATTGTAAAAAGGGATATGGAGTGTTTAGGAGGGGATGGAAATTTTGTAGAGTGTACTGCGGGCAGTGTAGCTTCAGGAACTCCTTTGGAAAATATTAAGCTTTATATGTGGGCAGTAGATAAATTCTGTAGACTTTAATTATAGGAGGGAAACCTTATGCTATACCCTAAGGAGAATGAAAAGAGAGAGTTGAAAAATTTATCTGGTATTTGGAGATTTAAGATTGATAAGAGTAATAGAGGGATAGAGGAGAGATGGTATGAGAAACCATTAGAAGATGCAATCCCTATGCCAGTTCCATCAAGCTACAACGATATAACCCAAGATCCATCAATTAGGGATCATATTGGGTATGTGTGGTATGAAAGGGAGTTTTATATACCGGAGCATTGGAAGGGTAAGAGGATTTTTCTGAGGATTGGAAGTGCTACTCATAGTGCTATTGTTTGGATCAATGGAAGAAAGGCTTTTGAGCATAAAGGCGGATTTTTGCCCTTTGAGGGAGAAATAACTTCCCTTGTTTCCTTTTCAGGAGAAAATAGAGTTACTATTGCAGTTAGTAATATACTGGATTGGACTCTTCTTCCTCCTGGAGAGTTGGTTGAGCTTAATGATCCCTTCCATCCTCCCCATTACAAATTTCAGGAGTACTACTTTGATTTCTATAACTATGCTGGAATTCATAGACCTGTCTATATTTATGCACTCTCACAAAACTATATATCTGATATAAAAGTTGTAACGGATATAGAGAAAAGAAAAGGGATCATAAACTACGAGGTAAAGATAGTAGGAAAGGCGGAAAAAATTTTAGTATCCTTATGGGATAAAGGGGAAAAAATCTTAGAAATGGAGGGAGAAAGGGGGACCTTAATAGTAGAGGATGCAAAGTTTTGGGAGCCTTCAAACCCCTATCTTTATAACTTCAAAGTGGAATTATTCAATGATAATTTGGAAGATTGCTACTCTTTGAAGGTGGGAATAAGAACTGTTGAGGTAAAAGGGAGTAAATTCCTGTTAAATGGTAAACCTATTTATTTTAAGGGGTTTGGAAAGCATGAGGATGCGGATATAAGGGGAAAAGGGTATGATCCTGTTATTGCCCTAAAGGATTTTTATCTTCTAAAATGGATAAATGCTAATTCCTTTAGAACTTCCCACTACCCTTATGCAGAAGAGATAATGGATCTTGCGGATGAATTTGGTATATTGATTATTGATGAGGCACCAGCAGTAGGATTAAACTTGTGGGGAAGCAAAAAGACTTTCTGTCCTGAGAGGATAAGTGAGGAAACACTAAAATACCATATTCAGGTAATGAGGGAGCTAATTGATAGGGATAAGAATCATCCTTCTGTAGTAATGTGGAGTGTGGCAAATGAGCCTGCATCTTTTGAAAAAGAAGCGGAGGACTACTTCAAAAGGGTTATTGAAGAAACAAAGAAGATGGATCCAACAAGACCTGTTACTATTGTGGACTGTTTTTCACCCCATGAAAAGGATCCCTTTGAGTCAAAGGTAACAAAATACGTAGATGTTATATGTGTAAATAGGTATTACTCCTGGTATACAGATCCTGGAAATTTAGAGATCATAGAGTTTCAGTTGGAGAAGGATTTAAAAAAGTGGTATGAGAGATATAAAAAGCCTGTATTTTTAACGGAGTATGGAGCGGATACCATAGCGGGGTTTCATTCAGACCCTCCCCAGATGTTTTCTGAGGAGTATCAATTAGAAATGATTAAAAGATTTAATAATGTCTTAGATAGATTGGATTTTATTATAGGTGAGCATGTATGGAATTTTGCGGATTTTGCCACAAAGCAGGAAGTAAGAAGGGTTATGGGCAATAGAAAGGGAGTATTTACAAGACAGAGACAACCAAAACTTGTAGCCCATTATTTAAAAGAAAGATGGGGGAGGAAGTAGGTTTATCCCCCAATCTCTTTTAATACATCCCTTATTCTACCTTTGTGTTTTTCTAAAAGATTTTTGGCGGTGTTATAGTCTACACCTGATTTTGCCATTATTATTGCCAATTTTACATTGTTATTTGCCTTTTTTAATATTTCTTCTGCTTCCTTTTCCCCCAAATTACATGTTATATTTAATATCCTTTTTGCTCTTTCTTTTAATTTTTTATTTAATACCTGTACATCTACCATGAGATTATCATAAACTTTTCCTAATTTTATCATAACGCTTGTAGATATCATGTTGAGAATAAGTTTTTGGGCTGTTCCAGCCTTCATTCTTGTGGAGCCGGCAATTACCTCTGGCCCCACCAAGGCTTTAATAGTTTTATCACAGATCTTTTCCATGGGAGTATTCTCATTACAAACAATACCAACTGTAAAAGCACCTTTCTCCTTTGCAAATTTCAGTGCGGAAAGAACATATGGTGTTTTACCGCTTGCAGCTATACCAATGACAGTATCCTTCTCATTTATGCCCTTTTCCTCTAAATCCCTTCTCCCTCTCTCCTCATCATCCTCTATCCCTTCTACGGAAAATCTTAAAGCAAAATCTCCTCCTGCTATTATCCCCTGGAAAAGGTTAGGATCCGCTCCATAGGTGGGAGGAATTTCTGATGCGTCAAGCACTCCTAATCTTCCACTGGTCCCTGCTCCTACATAAAATACTCTTCCCCCTTTTTCAATTCTTTTTACAATCTCATCAACAACTTCTGCTATCTTTGGAATCTCTTTCTCAACAGCTAAGGGGACTTTTTTATCTTCCTCATTTATTATCCTTAGGATCTCTTCAGTACTTTTTTCATCTATATTTCTTGAATTTGGATTTATAGATTCTGTTAAGATTTCACTCATATTAAATTCCCCTTTTTAATTTTTTGTTTTATTATACCTATAAATATATTATCATTAAAATAAAAATTTTCCATTAGGAGGTAATAGGTATGGCAAATGAGATTTTAGGGACCGATTTGGTTGTACAAATTGGTATTGTAGTGAGGGATATAGAAAAAGCTTGTGAGGATTTTGCAAGAATTTTCAATGTG
Organism: Dictyoglomus sp. NZ13-RE01; assembly: GCA_002878375.1. Taxonomy (NCBI): domain Bacteria; kingdom Pseudomonadati; phylum Dictyoglomota; class Dictyoglomia; order Dictyoglomales; family Dictyoglomaceae; genus Dictyoglomus; species Dictyoglomus sp. NZ13-RE01. The sequence goes on along the minus strand of NIRF01000010.1, from coordinate 49,646 downwards.
GAAAAGCCAGAGATCATAATTACAGATGAATATGAGAAGGCAAAAACCGAGTATAAGGGAAGTCCCACAAAGGCAAGGGCAAAACTTGCATTCTTCAACAACTTTAAGAATGTGGTTATTGAATTGATAGAGCCTGATGAGAACTCATCTACTTGGAGAGAATTTTTAGATACCCATGGGGAGGGAGTTCACCACTTAGCCTTCCAGATTAAGGGAATGAAGGAAAAAATTGAGCAATTTAAAAACTTAGGCTTTGAAGTGGCACAAAAAGGAGAGTACGAAGGTGGAAGATACGCCTACATAGATACTTTTGAGAAGCTAAAGTTTATAATAGAACTTTTGGAAAACGACTGAAAGACCTATAATTTTTTATAGGGGCAGAGTTTAATATCCTAATCTGTAATTAGGAGGGTAGGAATATATATTAGTTTTATAAGCTTTCAAAATAATTTCTTATCCTCTTTGCCATCAACTTTCTTCTTTCCTTTAAGAAATCAAAATAATTCATGTTCCAAAATTCATATGGTAAGTCATAGGTCTGATAGACCTTATTAAAATCACCATTTTCATATTTCTCTACTAATAAGGGGAAATACTCAGAAGGAGATTTATCAGTAATTTTTATATTATCTTTGTATTCTAAATAAATATAATTAGCAACCTGATTTACATCAGTTTTTTGGGTAATTCCTAATTTTGCTAAATAAGCTTTAGGGAATATATGATGTATATCAATTTGTTTCTTCTTTTGTACAATAAAAGGATTCAAATAATCTTTGAGTTTTATGTTAGAAAACAAAATTTTTATGTCACTATTGATTAAGGAAGCAAGATATACTAAATAAGCATTATTTGTCACACTGGAAGTTTGTAATACTTCTGGCAACTGAATATTCCAATAGTCTTCTGTTAAGTTTACTTTCAATTGATTTTCAATGTAAGAGATAAAATCGTATTTTGATAAATTGCTCAGGTCATTTTCAATTACAGATTCAGGAGAGCCTGTATATCTCTGAGTTAAAATGGAAAAAACAAACCATTTTTTAATGTAAGATTCTAATAATTTATAATCTACATTATACTCTTTTCCTATTAGATAAAAGCAGTAAGTTATAAAAAATGCTATATGGCTACTAATTAAGTCTTTATTTACAAAACCTGCAGAGTGAATTATTTTAATATAGTCATGCCAATTTGTAAGGTTTAAAGCCTTTTCCTGTGCAATTTTAAACTTTTCAATATTTTGATTTCTTACTTCCTCGCTTGTAATTTTATTTTCAAAATCCCTTCCTTTTAAAAGAGCATAACCAGACATGAGTCTGCCTCTTCTAAAGGCAAGTCCTATAATTGTCCTTAGTAAATGTTCAGGAGCTGCAGGCATCTTCATAATATTAAAAGGGGATGGCTTATTATCTATTGGCTGTTTTAAGGATTTTTCGTAAAATTCCTCAAGTTTATCTCTTCCTTCAGGATAATATATAGACAAAAGAGTTAATATGAAATCTTTCCAATAAAGATTTTGTCCTTTACTATTTATTCTCACAAAAATTTCGGCAACCTGTTCTTCGTTTAATTCTGGAGACAGTTCTATTACAGAGAATGGATAATTTTTAATCTGAGCTAATCTTTCAATTCTACTTGCTACTTCATTCTCATCAACTTCTAAATTTTTTTCTTTCAGTTTTTCAAGATATTCTTTTGTGAAACTAAAGGTAGAACCAGAAAATATCAAGCTTATATCTGAGATCCATTTTACATCTTTTTCTATAGCAGTATTAGAAACCTCAAATCTCTCCTCAATAGGGTTAAATGCAATTTTTATCTTAAATCTTTTACCACTTTTTGATAATATTTCTTTATTTTTAATAATTGAAAAAAGAGATGTTAACCTTTGTTGTCCATCAATTACCAAGTACTTAGGACTTACCTTAGCATCAGGATAAATAGGTCTTACACTATCCGCTTGGTAAATCTCCCATAAAACAATAGATCCAGTAGGTAAACCCTTATATATAGAGTCTATTAAATCTCGTGCTTTAGTGGTATCCCAAACGTAAGGTCTCTGAATATCGGGTAATGCAATAAGTCCCGTTTCAATATCATTTAATAAGTTCTCAATGGTGAAACTCTTATTATTGAATGTTAAAGCAGTTTTCAATGGACACATAATAAAAATCTCCTTAAAACATTATCTAAAAAAATTATACATGATAATATAAGGTTAGTAAACCTTTTTTGCCTAAACTTAGCAATTTCATTAATTTAGGTTTATAATATTATAAAAAGTTTTTCAATAGAAGGAGAAAATTATGAGAAAAATATTATATATATTGGTTTTTTCCCTTATTTTCCTATTTTCCATTGGTCTTTTTCTAATATATCCTGCTAATGATAATGTGAAAGTTTTGGCGGATGGAAATAATCTTTTTGCCTTTGATCTATACAAGGTTTTGGCAAGAAAAGAGGGAAATATTTTAGTCTCACCTTACAGTATTTCCTCTGCATTGGCAATGACCTATGCTGGAGCAAGAGGAAACACAAAGTTTGAAATGAAGAAGGTTTTGCACTTCAATTTAGAGGATGAGCATCTACATAAAACCTTCTCAGAAATTAATAATCTATTTAATGCTCCTAACAAGAATTATCAGCTTGCTATTGCAAACTCTCTTTGGGGACAAATTGACTATCCTTTTAAAAAAGATTTTGTAGATCTTATAAAGGAAAATTATGGGGCAGGTTTTTATGAGGTTGACTTTATTAATGAAGAAAATAGGGAGAAGACAAGATTAAGGATAAATAAATGGGTTGAAGATAATACAAATAATAAGATAAAAGATCTAATTCTTCCCGATGATTTAACCTATCTAACAAGGCTTGTTTTAGTCAATGCTCTATACTTTAAAGGAAACTGGGAGTATAAGTTTGATCCTAAGGAAACAAATCCCATGGACTTTTACCTGTCTAAGGATAAAAAATTAACTGTTCCAATGATGCACCAAAAGAACAAATTCAATTATACAGAGAATGATGATATACAGGTATTAGAACTGCCCTATGCAGGAGGGGATCTATCCATGTTGATTATACTTCCAAAAAAGGAAAAAAGCTTGGAGGTAGCAGAAAAATATTTATCCTTAGAGGAAATAAATAAGTTAATCTCAGATTTAAGGGAAAACTATTTGGATGTATATTTTCCAAAGTTTAAAACAGAGAAGAGATATTTATTAAATGAGCCTTTGAAAGATTTGGGAATGATAGACCCCTTTGATAGGAATTTGGCGGACTTCTCAGGGATAACAGGGGATAAGGACTTAGTAATTAGTAAGATGATTCACAAAACCTATATAGAGGTGAATGAGGAGGGGACAGAGGCATCCGCAGCAACAGCTGTTATTCTTGAGCTAAAGGCAGTTTATAAGCCTATAGTTTTTAAGGCGGATAGACCCTTTATCTTTCTCATAAGAGATAGGAGGACGGGAATAATTCTTTTTATAGGGAGGATCGTGAATCCCTTAGAATAATCTTATGAAGATTAGAACTTTAATAATTTTTCTTTTAATCTTTCTTATAACTTATGCTTACTCCTTTGAGTTTGCAGTGCTTGGAGACAGTAGGGCGGAGGGAGGAGCTCCCCTTGTTTTTGAATCCCTTTTAGAGAAGATATCTAAAACAAATGCAGAGTTTATAATCCACTTGGGGGACTTTTTGAATAATAGCGATCCAAAGGAGTATGAATTTTTAAAGAGACAGATTAGCAAGACAAAGCTACCTATATATTTTGTTCCAGGAAATCATGATATAAAGGGGGATATGGCTGTTAAAGCCTTTAAAGATTTTACAGGAAAGCCCTTATATTATTATTTTGACTATAAAAATGCAAGATTTATTATACTTAATAATGCTTTTGGAAAATTGGGAGAGGAGCAGATAAATTGGCTTATAGAAGTGCTTAGGTCTGCAAAAGGAAAGTATAAATTTGTATTTATGCATCAGCCTGTAATTGCTCCAAATTTTTTCCTCTCCTTCCATAAGGCGGATCCATCAGAGTCAAAAAGATTGATGAAGATTTTTGAGGAGGAAAAAGTAAACTATGTTTTTGCTGGACATATACATATGTATTATAGAAAGGTTATAAATAAAGTTGTCTATATAATTTCTGGGGTTGCAGGAGCCTCCCCCTATGTATCCCCTGAGACTATTAATGGTAAACCCCACTTTATACTTATTAAGGTAACCGATGATGGAATTGAGGATAAAATGATTCCTTTAGAAAACTAATCCATTATAATCATTACTGGTTTTCCTCTTACTTTTTCTATAATATTTGATACGCCAAAAACTTTCTCTATATTTTCTGATGTAATTACTTCAAGACCTCCCATGGCATAAACCCTTCCATCCTTTAAGAGAATGAATTTGTCGGAGAATCTAAGGGCAAGATTTATATCATGCATAACAGTTAATACCGCTATGTTTTGTTCCTTACAGATCTTTTTAATTAAACTCATTACCTCTATTTGATTTTTTAGATCCAAATTGTTTGTAGGCTCATCTAAAAGCATAATTAGAGGCTCTTGGGCAAGAGCTCTACCTATAACTACTTTCTGAAGCTCTCCCCCGCTTAACTCCGTCATATATCTTAAAGAAAACTCCTCAAGATTAAGCATCTCTATTATGTTTTTAGTTATCTCTAAGTCTCTCTTTGTAACATCAAATTTTATATGGGGTTTTCTTCCCAAAAGGATGCCATCAAAAACTATTAGATGAGATTGTTCTGCTCTTTGGGGGACATAGGCAATTATTTTTGCAATCTCCTCCTGAGATAGCTTATTTATTTCCATATTATTTACTAAGATCTTTCCTCTCTTTGGCTTTAGAATTCCATTTATACACTTTAAGAGGGTAGATTTTCCAGCCCCATTTACACCAAGGATGGAAACAAAATCTCCTCTATCTACGGAGAAGTTTACTCCCTTTAGAACAGGCTTTCCATCATATGAGAATTCTAAATTCTTCACTTCTAAGACCATCTCTTGCTCCTTATCAGGAGATATAAAAATATGGGTGCTCCCATAAAGGATGTGATTACTCCCACTGGTAGGATTATAGGAGATATAATGGTGCGTGATAGGGTATCTGAAATTAGTAATAATAGTGCCCCTAAAAGGGCGGATGCTGGAAGTAAAAACCTAAAATCATTTCCTATGAGTCTTCTCACCATATGGGGAGCTACAAGGCCAATAAATCCTATTACTCCCATAAGGGATACTACTACACTTGTAATAAAGGATGAGATTAGCATACCCTCAATTCTTAATCTCTGAGTATTAACGCCTAAGCTTTTTGCAGTATCTTCTCCTTCCTCTAAGGCATTATAATTCCAGCGATTCTTAAGAAAATATAAAAGTCCAATAATACATGCAATGGACATGATCCCAATATCTCTCCAATTAACTCTTCCTAAATCTCCAAAAAGCCAAAAAACAATGGATGCTACCTTAACATCAGTGGCAAAGGTTTGAAGAAGAGTAGTTCCTGCATTGAAAAGGGAAGCTAAGGCATTTCCAGCAAGGATGGCGGATGTAGGTGAAAGCCCTCTCCATTTTGCTAAGAGAAGAATAGTAATGGTACCGATAAGGGAGCCAATAAAGGCAAAGGTAGTTGTAAGGTATGGATTGTTTATTAATATGGCATCACTACTATGGGAATGTACAGAGCCCGCATTTAGTACTACAATTGCAAAGGCGGCACCAAAGGCAGCACCCTGTGATATTCCTAAGGTAAAGGGAGAGGCTAAAGGATTTCTTAATATGCTTTGCATTACTGCTCCAGATATAGAAAGGATTATCCCAGCAATGATTGCGGAAATTATTCTGGGAAGTCTTACATTCAAAAGGATCAAACTTTTACTATCTACATCCCTATTATTTATAAAGGCGGATATTTTGGAGAAAGAAAGGGAGGAGATAACCTCCCCAATAGTTAAATTATATGTGCCAATGCATAGGGCATATAATGAGAAAATTAGGAGAAATACAAGGAGAAAGCTAATAAACAAAAGCTTTCTCCTCGTATATTTTAGATATCCCTCTAAGATTTTATTCTGTAATTTGTATTCTTCTAAAGCCTCCATAACTCTTCTTCATCTCCTGATAAACGGGTTTGCCTACCAAAAATTCGTAAATCTCATCCGCTTTCTTTTCAGGATCTAAATCCTTAAACTTTTCAGGATACAAAACCTTACCAATATAGTAGGCATCACAAAGAGCGGTATCTATATTTGTAGTGTAGAAGTTAAAAGGAAGAATTACATAGAGATTGCCATTTTTTATCGCCTTTAGGGATTTAAATAATGGATCCTTTAAGTCTTGCATTACTAAGTCGTATCCACCTGCATCTATGAAAATGTAGTCAGGATCCCAGATAAGTAACTGTTCTTTATCTATGAAAAGTTGTCCCTCTTTATTTAGAGAATCTACTACATTTTTAGCATTTACTGCCATGAAGGGTGGAAAATTGCATGAAGTACTTGTTATACCATGGTTTCCTCTTGAACCAAGCCCTCCTACATAAACCTTCGGCTTTTTATTCTCAGAAATATACTTTGTTTTAATATTAAGCTCATTGGAACAGCTCCTTATAAATCTTATAACTTCCTCTGCCCTTTTTTCATTATTTAAAACCTTACCAATTACTCGAAGGGATCCAAAGATCTCATCCATTTCAAAACTTGCAAGAACACCGTAGGAAAGAACAACAACAGGAATCTTTACCTTTGCCTGGTAATCATCCGCTCTCCCTTTTTCCATATAGGTCATAAAGATTACATCAGGATTTAGTTTTGTCACCAGCTCTGGATCTGGACCATTTCCTATATTTCCAGGTCCTCCTAATCCAATTGGAGGTAGATTTAATAGCTCTGGATGTGCTAAAGCGTAAGGTCTTCCAGAAGGTCCCCAGTTTTTCTCCGCCTGCTCTATCCCTACCACTTTATCCCAAGCCTTCATATAGCATATGAGGCGTAAGGCTCCAGGTCCTCCAGCCACAATTCTTTTTACATTTATAGGCACCTCTACCTCTCTTCCTGCCATATCTACTATCTTTTTTGTTTTACTCTCAGAGAAAGATGAAAAAAGTAACAATAATAGAACAAAAACTAAAAATATCTTTATACCCTTCATTTTTCTCCTCCTCAGCTTATAAATTTTTCAATTAGGGTTGAAGTAAAATTATCTATCTCTGGAAGATGAATGTTTATTTCCTCTCCTTTCAAACCTGACTCAAGTATTTCCTTATTTTGAGGAATAATACAGGAAATCTCATCTTCTAAATGTTTTAACAGTATCTCTTTATTTTCATCATTAACTTTATTTAATACTATAATCAGTTCTTTTCCCGTTTCCTTAAGCATTTCTTTTACTTTTTTAGAGAGCATTATGGATTCATAGGTGGGGTCAATTACAAAAATACAAAGGTCACAACCCTCTTCTACCCCTCTTCCCAAATGTTCAATTCCAGCATCAGTATCTACAATAACGATCTCTTTCTCTTTTAATACAAGACTTTTAAGGAAATTTCTAAGAAGAGCACCCATAGGGCATGCGCAACCTTCCCCAAAATCCTTTATCTTACCTATAACAGATAAACTTATTCCATCTTTTTCCGCTATATATTCCTTTGGAATCTCCTCTTTACTTACAGTGTCAGTGATTTTTACAGATTCCCTCTCTGTAAAAAATCTTCTTAACTTCTCACTTATTCCCTTTTTACCTCCATATAGATTCATGAGTTCTTCAGGGGGATTAATTCCTAAATGTCTATATAATCCAAAATTAGACTCATCCCCATCCAAAACCCAAACCTTAAATCCCTTCTTTGCAAAACTTTTGGCAAGAAGAGCGGAGACAGTGCTCTTTCCTGCTCCTCCTTTCCCTAATACTAATATTTTCATTCCCTATTCCTCCTTTCATACCATCCAATCTTTGCATTTTCTACAGCATCAATGGCAGAAGAATATGGCTTAATATCTATAAGAGGAGTCCCATTTAAGGCATCAAGCCCTTTAACCTTTAAAATATTTCCCTTTATCTCCAAAAGCTCAACCACACAAAAACCTATAGGATTTGGTCTATTAGGAGATCTCGTGGCAAATACACCATGAATCTCACTATCATGGGGGGTATGGGTTAAAAGAATATCCCTTCTTGCTCTATGGAGCCAATAGAGAATGATAAGATGAGAACATGTTTCTACATCCTTTAGCCCCTCTTTGTACTCATCAAAAACTTCAATCTCTGATACCTCTTCGCTAAATCTTCCCTGATATAGTCCCCTTTCCTTATATGGAGAATGTATAACTCCTATAGGGAATAATTTTATATCCTCTCTCATAAGGATACTCCTTTAAGTATTACTTTTTTTAAAAAAAGTGCTACCATTTGGTAAAAGATTATATCACAACAGAAAAATAAAAACAATGGGAGATTTTTATGTATTTGGAACACGGAAGGAAGATGGTATCCCCTAAAGGTTTCTAATATGATGGAAATTACAAAATTTTAAAGTGACATTATCTCAAATCTATAAAATTTTAAGGACTTTAGCTCCCTTTATCTTTCCCTCTTTTAACTCTAATAAGGCTGTGTTTGCAGATTCTAAGGGGTAAATTTGCACCTCAGGTTTTAAATCCACTCTGCTGGCAAGTTCAAGAAATTCTATTACATCTTTTCTTGTTACATTGGCAACAGATTTTATCTCCTTTTCCATCCAAAGATCCCTCTCGTAGCTTATTCTTGTGAGATAATCCTTGTCTTTTTCCTCCTTTCTTATGGCGTTTATTACTAATCTTCCTCCCTTTTCTAAGTTTTTTAGCATCTCTACTACTGGTTTCCATGCTGGAGTTGTATCTATAATTGCCTTTATTTTTTCAGGTGGTTCATCCTCTATGTTTCCAACAAAATATGCTCTAAGCTTGCTTGCAAACTCCTGCTCTGCTTTGTTCCTTGTAAAGACGAAAATTTTTGAGTTTGGATATTTTGCCTTAATCATTTTTAGTACCAAATGACCAGATGCACCAAATCCACAAAGCCCAATATTTTCTCCATCTTGTAAATTACATAATTTTAGTGCCCTATATCCTACAGCTCCTGCACAAAGAAGGGGAGCTGATTCTTCATCTTTGTAGTTTTCTGGCAGTTTATAGGCAAAATCCTCTAAAACTACTGTGTATTCTGCATATCCACCGTCTGCATCTCTTCCTGTCCCCTTGAAATGTTCACATAGATTCTCTTGTCCCGAAAGACAATATTTGCACTTTCCACAAGCATAATTTATCCATGCAACTCCTACCCTATCCCCTATTTTAAACCTTCCTGCCCCTTCCCCTAATTTTTCAACAGTTCCAACGATTTGATGCCCAAGAATGATAGGAAGCTTGGAAGGAGGAGTTCTTCCCTCAATAATGTCAAGATCAGTTCTACAAACCCCACATGTATGTACTCTAATTAAGATCTCTTTTTCCTTTGGAGTAGGAATAGGGATTTCCTCAAGTTCAAGAGGATTTCTTTCTTTTGAAAGATCTTTAATACTTTTTAAAATCATTGCTCTCATAATTATATTATACTATATAAAGAGGGAGGGTTGTGAGATGCAAAGTTATAAATTAGATATTTTGATTCTTCATTTTGATGATACGTACTTTTACCAGCCCAATCTTTGCTCCATAGGAAGGGAGATAGATCTTAGGAGCTTCTCTGAAATAAGGTATATGTGCTCCTTTGATAGGTTGAAAATGCTTGATGAGAAAATTCCAAGCCTAAAAAGTAGTATAAATTTTTTAGGAAGAGGAGATTATCATTATTTGACCTATCTATTTGTAAAAAGAATAAAGTATCCCATTTCCCTATTAGTAATAGATAATCACTGGGATGGCTTTGAGACCTTTGAAAATTATATAAGTTGTGGGTCCTGGATCTTAGAGGTGAAAAAACTAAAAAATGTTAAAAATATAGTATTTATCAATTCCAGAGAAAAAATAGAAAGTAATCTATTTTTTGTAATATCCCAACCCTATCCCATCTATATAAGTATTGATAAGGATATACTTTCTGAGAAATATTTAAGGACAAGCTGGAAGCAAGGAGATTTATCGATTCTTGATCTTTACCATATTCTTTCTCATGTTCCAAGAGAGAAGATAGTTGGTATAGATGTATGTGGAGAACCAGCCTTTAATATATTAGAATATGAAAAAAGCGAAAGGATAAACTTAGAGATTATAAAGATAATGAGGGAAGAGAAAGATGTGAGGGTTTCTGCATAAAATATATATTTGGAGGTGGAAATATGAATTATAAAGAGGTGCCTTTGTATCCTCAAAAAAGTATTGCCCTTATTGCCCATGATAATAAAAAGCAGGAGCTTTTAGAGTGGGCAAGGTTTAACCAGGGAACCCTTTCGAAGCATAAGCTCTATGCAACAGGCACCACAGGGGAGATCCTTGAAAGGGAACTTGGTCTTCAAATAACAAAACTTCAAAGCGGTCCCTTAGGAGGGGATCAGCAGATTGGTGCAAAGATTGCGGAGGGAGAGATAGACTTTCTAATCTTTTTCTGGGATCCTTTAGAGCCATTGCCTCATGATCCCGATGTTAAGGCTCTTCTTAGATTGGCAGTAGTATGGAATATCCCTGTAGCTTGTAATAGATCTACTGCGGACTTCCTTATTTCCTCTCCTCTTATGGAGGGTGAATATAAAAGGCTTGTTCCAGACTATACAAGCTACAGGGAAAGATTTAAAAAGTAGCTACTTTACTTCAATATCAAAATTAGAAAAGATCCAACCAAATTTGGCATCCTTTATGTAAGGACTTCCAAACTCTGTTCCTATTTCCCAATCTAAAACATACATGTTATCGTAATCGGTAACCTTAGATGAATATTTGGAAATTACATCCTTCAATTTTACCAAGAAAAGCTTTATAGGAATCTTAACTTCTCCTTCCTTTATATTCTCTCTTGATTTAAAGGCAATGTAATCCCATCCTCCAGGTGAGAAGTATATATCCCATATTAATTCTTTTTCTTTTCCATTTAAAATAATAGGAATCTTGGCAGTATCAACAATTTTCCCAGCCGGACCCAAATTATTGGCGTATAACCATACCATCATTTCAATATCTCCATTTGTTACAGTGTTTGGTTTTTCAGTCTTTGTAATCCATGTTTCCATAGCAAAATTTATAGGAAGATTTTTTTCGTACCATAGGGAATATTTCATTACAAAATTGGCTTCTGGAAATTCTGAAACCTTCACAGGAAGAGGAAGCTTTGGAAGTGAAATACCGTGGGAAGACCATGGCTTGTATCCATAATAAACTTCAGGATACCCATGCACCCAGGAGCTTGGACTTCTAAGTACAATATTCTTTATATCCGCATAGTATTTTATAGCATCATCCTTTTCATAAAAAGCCATCCAAGTTTCCCCTTCGTATGTAGCAATATTCCAAAAATTAAGCTCCATAGTAAGGGGAAGATTTTTAGTCTTTATATCTCCAGAGGATGGCTTATTCAAAATAAAGGCATCCTTATACTTTGGTGCAAGACCCATAGAAAAAATGAGGGAGAAAAGAAGAATTACTAAAATTAGCTTTCCCATACTCATCTTTCAAGCCTCCTTTAGTTTAAGCTTGAGAAAGTTTTATGTATCATGATATAATTATAACCATGCTAACAATATTTGGCATTTTTTTAATACTATTAACTTTACCTTTTATCCCTTCTTTTTTTGAGCTGAAAAGACCGAGGGATACAAAGCCTCTTTTTATTGACTTAAATTATTCCAAGGATGTTAGATACTTTGGAAAATCCTTTAGAAATATTATAGGAAAGACTATTGAGGTTCTGGGTATTTCAGAGGAGAATTTAGATTCAGACCAAATTTTTGAGGTAAATATTAAGAGAGATGAAAAAGAAAAATTAGAATTTTCAATAAAAGAGGAATATATACCTGAGAGCTTGGAGATTAACCATATTGTAGTAGCTAAAAATTTAAAAACTAAGCCTTTTACAACATTTAATAAGGAAATCTATGTAAGAGGCAATGCTAAGATAGGACCTTTTAATACAATTAGAGCAATAGCTGTAGATGGAAATTTGGATTTGGGAAGAGGAACAAGAATAATAAGATGGGCGGATGCTTTGGGGGATGTAAAGGTTAATGATAATTGTTCACTTGGGCTTAGTCTAACTTCTGAAAGGTCTATTAGCCTTGGAAGAAGAGTTACTTTTAAAAGGCTCTTTGGAAAACCGGTAATTTTAGCTTCAGGATTTAGTAAGAAAAGAAAAAGGGAAGAGATTAGAAATGAGATAAATGGTAGTGTTAAAATAGATGGTAGGATAAATCTTGATATGGAGGAAGGATTAATTATCAATGGGAACATATTTGCAGAAGGAGACGTATCTTTAAGGGGAGATATAGAAGTAAATGGAGATATTTTTTCACAAAGAAAGGTTATTCTTGATGGAGTAAAAATAGGTGATGAAGGAAAAATTAAATCTGTTATAGGGGCGGAGGGGGTAGTATTAAAAAGCAATATTTTGATATATGGTCAAGTTTTAACTGAGGGAATTGGTAAAACTGAATAAAATTTTAATCCTAATAATCTTGTTACTTCTCCTTTTTTTATCTACCTCTTATGGTAGGAATGATGATTTCTGTGTAATTTTAGTTTCATCTAATAAAATTGGTTCTAATGTTTTAGGGGCTTATAAAAGTGTTCTGGAAGAAGAGGGAGTGCCTTTTAAGATTATGGACCCTTATGAGCTTTTGTCCCTTTCTCCTAAGATTATAGCTCAAAATTACCCTGCTATTATTTTTCCTGATGGGGAATGTCAAATACTCCCAAGAGATGCGAAGTTATTTATTGAGGAATTTGTTAATTGGGGAGGAAATGTTGCGATAATTTATGATGCAGGTATAAAGGATAAGAGAGGAAATTTCTTAGAAGAGCCTCTATTTTCAGATATCGTTGGCATTAATTATTGCCCTTACAACACTTTTAAGGATAGTGTTTATACTTATGGTTTTCTATATTTTATGGATGAATTGGAGGTCCCACCAGGTAAGAAGAAGGATGGTAAATTACTTTCTGGCTATTTTTATGGTCCCCTCATTTATCCTTTAGCTAATGTTATACAAAAAGATAGTAATTACAATATTTATGGTTACGCTATGCCTGGTAGGAATAATAAAATCCCTATTGTTGTTTTGAAAAGTAGCAAAAATAATTCTAAGATACTTTATGTAAACTTGCCATTAGGATATTTAAAAGCATATTCTGATGACTTACCTTTAAGATTAATCCTAAGATTTTATCTATTCAAAGTATTGAAAATTCCTCATCTACAAAATACCTTTTTTGCAAAAGGTGGACTTGTAATAAATTGGCATGTAGATTCCAGTATAGAATGGAAGAATATACCAATACTGGTTAATGAAAACTACTTCTCAAAATACATCCCATATTCCATTCATATTACTGCAGGAGATTTTAGAGATGTACCAGGAGATAATTTAGGCTTTGATGCAGAAGGTAAAGGGAGAAACTTTGTATCGATCTTGAAAGACTTTGGAGAGATAGGATGTCATGGGGGATGGGCTCATAATTATTTTTCTGATGGTCTCATAAAAAACAAATTTTCATATGAACAGATAAAGGATTTTATCAAAAGGAATAAGGACGCTCTTGAAAAGATTGTAAATTATAAAATTAGAGAATATTCTGCTCCAAATGGAGTGCATCCACAACCTACAACAACCAAAATTTTGGAAGAGTTAGGCTTCAATAGTTATTATTATACAGGAGATTCAGGATCATCTCCCAATAGAACCTTCTTTAATGAAAAAATGGTTTCAGATAAGGTTTTGGCTTTCCCAATTCTCCCTTATGAGAACAGCGCATCCTTTTATGAAATGAAGAAAAAGAAGGTTAGTGAGGAAAAGGTTGAAAAATGGCTACTGGGCATCGTTGATTATGTGGAAAGGAATCGAGTTATAAGGCTTATATATTCTCACCCTTACGATATATTATCAACATATCCAAGGGCAGTTAAATTACTTAACACAAGATTAATAAAAGATATTGGAGAATCAAAAGTTTTGGTTAAATCTATGGGATTTTTTGCTGACTTTATATTGAGATTTTTGAAAACAACTTATAGATTTAGTTTTGAAAATGATAGTCTAAATGTAAAGCTTTCAAATCCTATAGATCTGTATGGTATATCCATAGCAATACCAAAGGAAAGATTTACTTTTGATTTAAAGAATCCTAATCTTTTGGTTGATAAAGATGATGATTGGTATTATATAATAATTAATAAAAAAATAAAAAGTATTGAGCTAAGCTTTAGAAGATTATGATAGAATACCATAGATCTTACAGGAAAATTGGTAAGTCTTATAAAGATCTTATTATTGAGTTTATCCTTCTTACTTCGCCATTTCTAACGATAATACTTCTTTTTTTAGAAAAAATTATAGATTTTATTTCTGATTTTTCTTTATACCATCTTTCTTCTTATTTTTATGTAAGTACAACACAAATTAATTTCTTATTTTGGAGGCTTAAGCTAATTGAGTTTAGTGCTCCATATCCAACAAACTCTCTCTGTCTATTCGCCATAGTAGTAAGCATCTTATTTATAATACTTCTTAGAAAAGTAAATATTCCCATTCCCTTTTATCTTTTTATCTCTTACAATTTTATAATACTTTTAATCTCCGCTCTTTACTTTTTGTTCTTTAAAGAAAGATTTCCCTATGATATAAAGACCTTTTCAGAATTATATATAAAGATGCAAATAGGCATAATATTATTTAGTATTATTTCTTTAGGAATTGGACTTTCGATTCTTCCATCTCCTATATTTTTAGATTTTATCGTAGTTCTTGGCATTTTCACTTATTCTATTGTTTTTTCTGCGGTTAGATATACTCTTTTTCTCTTCCTTCTTAAGAAATTATCCTATCTGGTAATGCCCTTGTTCTTCTTCAACTTTGGTCCTCTTCTGGATTTTGTTTATGTAATTGGAATTTATTCTTTTTATGTAAGTATTTTGGCAAATCGTTATAAAAATAAGTTAGAGGTATGGAAATGGCTATATTAGTTGGAAAATTTTATATATTTTTCCTTGCAGTTATTTTAACTATATATTATATAAGGCATCTTATCTTTACTATAAATAGAGCTTTTGGAAGACAGAGGATCTTTTATCATGATATAATTGACAGTGAGCTTCCATATGTATCAATCTTGATTCCTATGCATAACGAAGAAAATGTAGCTAAGGATATATTGGATCTTTTAGTAAATGTTGATTATCCTAAGGAAAAGTTAGAAATCATACCTATAAATGATCACTCCGAAGATTCAACCCCAGAAATTCTCGAAACCTACACCCTTATGTATCCTTTTATAAAACCTCTTCATAGAAATAATGGTAGGCGTGGGAAACCATCTGCCCTAAATGATGCCATTAAAATAGCAGAAGGAGAGATAATATTGGTTTTTGATGCAGACTATTTACCTTCTAAGGGAATAATTAGAGATCTTGTGGTTGCTTTCAAAAATCCAGAAGTGGGAGCAGTTATGGGTAGAGTTGTACCTTTAAATACAGATAAGAATTTTTTAACGAGAATACTCGATTTGGAAAGAACTGCGGGATATCAGGTTGATCAGCAGGCAAGATTTAACTTGAGATTAATTCCCCAATATGGGGGAACTGTGGGAGGAGTGAGGAAAGACCTTTTGGAAAAGTATGGATACTTTGATGAAAATATTTTAGCAGAGGATACCGAACTTACTTTTCGTTTATACATAAATGGCTGGAAAGTAGCTTACTCCAATAGGACAGAATGTTATGAGGAAGTACCGGAAGATTGGAGGATAAGGGGAAGACAAATAAGAAGATGGTCCAGAGGACATAATCAGGTAATGTTTAAATATATTATACCATTGATAAGATCTAAAAATCTTAATATTTGGGAAAAGGTCGATGGAGTACTTCTTTTATGTGTTTATTTAATTCCATTTTTGTTACTATTAGGTATTATTGATTCTCTTTTTTTGTTTTTTGCAGGTGAAATGGCTATAATTTCTTCTATCTTCTTCTTTCTTTTTATATCTTCCACAAATACTTTTGGAAATTTTGCTCCTTTCTATCAAATAGTACTTGCCTCTTTTTTAGATGGAGCAATCTATAGAATAAGGTTAATCCCTTTAATTTTATTTGTATTCTTTTTTAACATGTACTATATTTCCTTAGGTTTTTGGGATGCTCTTACTTGGCTAATCTTCAGGAGAAATATAACTTGGGAGAAAACGCCAAGGTTTAGAAATGGGAATTAATAATCTGGAGGAGAGGGGAGGGGGCCATCCCCCTCTCCTCTTTATTGGTTTAGCAGGTCCCTAAGGGGGATTAAGGGGAGTTTCACATATACGTTTTCTTCTTCATTCTCACTACTTACCCAACCAGAAAGAATATCTTCTTGCCTTTGTCCTGGTGGAACAATCATATCAATGATGTTGGGATCTCCGTAGTAGTCATCTCCGCCACCAAATCTCCACTGGGAAGCCATTTCCTCAACTTCTCTTACTCTCCAGCTTCCAGGTCTTGGATATCCTTCTTGTCCACAGAGGATTATGAGGATTTTCCAATCTGGATTAGGAGTACCCAAAACCTTTTCTGGTACGGATATAATTATTGTTTTTTCTGTGGGCTCGGTCGTTACCTGTACTATTCCTTTTGTATCCTTTAGAGTTAACTTTCCTTTTTCATCTATAACGGGTTCTACAAAGGAAGGATACCATCCCTCTGCCCATATAGCTTTGTTCCATCCTTCAGGTATATCCGCATTTCTTCCTGGTAGTGCTTTATAGTAGAGGGGTCCTCCTTTCCCATCATTAATGTAAATATCAATAGTTTGGACAGATAATCCTGTTGGAGAGCCCCAAGAGTTTTCAAGATCTCCTCTAATCTTTACTTTGAATACTATCTGATCCTTGCTCTTTCCCATTTCTACATGGGTTATATCAAATACTCCTGGCTTAAATACAGGTGCTGTAGGATAAACTATTCCGCCCCATCCATAATCGTCTCCCACAGGATCATCGATGCTAAAGTAAACTACTTCTAATTTTGCTTCAGGTACGGTGACAGATATAGGTATATAATAAGGGACTACATCCTCAGGCTTTTCTTTCCCAAATACTACATTGAGGGATACCCTTTCTCTTCCTTTTAATCCAAGAACTTTAAATGGTACTCCTATTTCTATATATTTTGAGGAGATTCCTGCTTTGACTTTATCAACTTCTTTCCATTTGTTATTTCCTTGGGCTTGATTTACAACTGCATCTACCACTCCAAACTCTGATACTTTAGAAAGATCTAATATTACCTCGTAGGAGATAGGATAGCCTAAGGATTCATTAGAGTTTCTGGGATAAACATTTATCATGTCCCATGTAGGATGGGAGAAGTATATGGCGAGATAGTAGGGTTTTCCTAAGAATTCTTTTAGATCTTTTTTAGATTCAACTAAGAAATAGAGAGAGTCGTTATCCATTCCCATGTATAGTTTTTCAATGTATTCTGCAGGTTGAGCAAAAAGCCCTACTCCCTTCTTAGCCTCGTAAATTGCAGAGTTCTTCCATTCATCCTCAGGATCTACTTTTCCATCAATCTTGGGAGTGAATTTTGCCTGTAGAGCTTGGACCGGTTTTTCTTCTCCAATCTTTACGATGGGTAAGGATAAGGCGGGAGGTGGCTCTTTCCCTATTAAGTTATATACATTTGTTAAGTGTTGTCTGAAAAGTTGATCAAATCCAAGATCGTTTCCTGAATCCTGATCATCTCCATACCACCAGAACCAATCGCTTCCCTCTGCTGCGTATAATTCAAACCATGCCTTATGGAAATTATTCATTAATTTATCAGGATTTAGGACGGGAGAAACTGCCTGGCGAGCCTTTAAAGTGGCATAAACTAATTCCTTGCGTGCAGTATCTAATAGATCCCATGCCCTATTTTCTTCATCCTCTCCTATCCATGTGGAGAAGGTTCCATCTACCCATGATCCTGCATGTAAATTCTCTATAGTTTTTTTAGGTGGATATTTTTCTAAGTAGTCACTTAAACGGACTGTCTCAATATAGGGACTATCGCTTAGGAGTTTATATAGTGTATGTAGAAATTCTTTTCCATCCTTTTCATACCATTCCCAGCAGTTTTCTCTATCTAATATTACTGTTACAAGATATGGCTCATCCTTATCTTTCACTTTCTCATAGATCCTTTCCAAATAACCCATGAAATCTTTTGCAGCATTTTCCCCTTTCATTCCACTGTAAACAAATCCTACTTTATCTGATAGATTTTTGTCCCTAAATACCATTGCTACTTTCTTACCATCTTTTTCTACATAGTAAGGTTGATATAGTACTTCAGGATTTAGTACATTTCCTTTAGAGTCTCTTACTATGGGAACTCCTAAGGATTTTGATAAAACTTCCTCATCGCTTGCCATCCACTTTATTCCAGCCTGAGCCACATAAGGGATAATATCTTTACTTACAGAACCTTCTGAAGGCCAGAGTCCCTTAGGATCTTGTTTAAAATTCGCCCTATAATAGTTTACTGCCATCTTTAATTGAGCGAGTGCATCCTCAGGATAACTTATAGTAGCTTTGGGAAGAGGAATGTCCTCTATAGCAATTCGGGCGGACTTTGAATCTACAAGTAGAGGTAGAATGGGATGGAAGAAAGGAGTTGTGGTAACTTCTATCTGTTTTTTCCTCTGTAATTTTTCATGGATACTCACTATTTGTGACATTATGTAGTATTGTTTAGCTATTACGATCTTTTTATCTTCTTCGGTAAAGTCTTTCCCCTTTTCAATTAATCTTGCTAAGTCTGGATCGTTCTCTTGAAAATCAGGATCAAACCAGGCTAAGTTAAACCAAACTTGTAGATCTCTAAAGTCTTGTACAGTGAAGCTTTTTATAGCCTTTAAAATTACGTCGTCGGTGGCAGATGCTCCTCTTTTTTGGAGAAGCTCCCAGTATCTTGGAAATCTCTTTATTATCCTATCCCAATTAGTATCAAAAAATCTTCTTAGAATAAAATCTTTATCTTCATCAGTAAGCTCATCTGCAGATTTCTCTGTTAATACTAAATACTTATCTTTTACTCCATGCTTTAAATAAAGCTCCAATTGATAAAGAAGTGATGGAACTAAGTTGAAGTTTGCCTTTACTTGGGGATAATTTTGAAGGATGCTTGCCATATCATAGTAGTCTTTTATGGCATGCATCCTAACCCATGGAAGAAGCATCATATTTTTGGAAGAGTCATAATAGAAGGGCTGATGCTGATGCCAGAAGATAGCAAGATACAGAGGTTTTTCTACTTTTTGTGTAGAGGATATATATGGCTTAACAGGAGGCTCTCCCACAGGAAGCATCTCCTGTGAGAATCCAAAGGTCAAAAGAATAAGAAGAACTATTGTGATAAGGTAGGGTAATTTTCTACCCCTCATGCTCCTTCACCTTCCTTTTTACTTGACGTATACGAATGGTACCTGTGCATAAACATTCTTTTCAAATTTTGCATCACTCTTATACTTGCTTAGAACCTCAAATTGATTTATTCCTTCATAATCTAATAGATCAATAATATTGGGATCTCCATAGTAATCATCTCCACCACCAAATCTCCATTGCTGGGATGTAGATACTACTTCTCTGATTCTGCAGGAGACAGGATCTTGAGTAGGGAAGCCTTCTTGCCCTAAGATGAATACTTGGAAGCCCCATCCTTTCTCAAAATCTCCTCCTAAGCTCTTTTTGGGAACAGGAATTACTATGGTATTTCCTTCTACGGATACTCCTTTTGTTGGGAAAATACATGCCTTATACATTTCAGGAGCTGCTGATTTTACAGCACTTTTAAGCTCTGTTTGCCATCCTTCTACTAATATAGCTACATCCCATGCACTTTCAGGAGTTGTTTGAGCCCTAACTCCTGGAATAAAATCCCTAAATCCAGAGTTTTCTTTATGATCTTTATCAATATAGATGTGGATTGTTTGTACAGAGAGTCCTAAAGCACTTCCCCATGGATTCTCTATTGGTGCTCTAAAGGAGATTTTAAAGTATACATTATCATTGTCTGCATCTATAACTACCTTGGTTAGATCAAAACATCCTGGCTTAAAAACTGCATCTGTAGGGTAAGTGTATGTTCCAGGTCCTTTATCATCATTTGTAGGATCATTGAAAACTAATGGATACTTAACAGGCTCTGCAAAAATAAATGTGGAAAGAAGAAGGAGAAATACAAAAATCAAAATCTTTTTCATCCTAATAACCTCCTTTGAAATTTCGGGGAGGGAGAGCCCTCCCCGATTATTCTATTAGAAATCAAAGGAAATTCTTGCTCCAATCTGTTTTACGAAGTCTTGGGTTGCACCTTCTTCAGATGGTGCAGATCCAAAGTAAATAGTGGCATTGTTGAAGGTTAGATCTGCATAGTAGGTGGTGTGAGTTTCGGTATCTCCAATCTTCTTCAATTGATATATTCCTGTTAGTGTTACATCTTTTGCTAATTTATAGCTTGGCTTTAGAAATACCCAAGTGGTGCTTCCGCTTAGATCAGCGGATACTGCTCCATATAATGTTAAATTGGTAAGAGGAGTAACTGTTGCATTTCCATATAAGGATGGTTTTCCACCAAATGGATAATATACCTTTCCATATAATGTTACGTTAGAAGCTGGTGTTACTGTTACTTCTCCTGTTATATTTGTGGAAGGTTCATTATCATTTACTTTTGAGTTTACTAAGGTTCCTTTCAGGGATACTTGTTTTGTTGGATTGAAAGTTACAATTCCTGTAAGTTTAGTTGTTTTTTCTGTTGTATCCTCTCTATTAATTAGCTCTACAATAGGTTCTACAGAAAGATTGGAAAGAGGTGTTACTACTGCTCCTACTTTAAGGTATGTACCTGCAGAACCACTTGTTCCAGGGATTAATTGGGTTTGATCTGTTTTGAACCAGTTGAATTGATGCATATATCCAAGATCTACCTTCTTTGCAGTACCATAGACCTTAACCATTGGTGTTACCTGAGAGGAAAGATCTGCATAAAGAACCATTCCACCTTCAGAATCTTCTGGATTTGGTCCCCATACACATTTACCATAAATTCCCTCTGCTTTTAGATCTACTGGTCCTACTTTTCCAGTAGCATCTACTGCAAAGAGGCTCTTACCCTTATTTGCCTCTCCCCAATTTGTTCCCATTGCGGTAAATCCAACGGTAAGAGGCTGTAAAGCTCTCTTTAATCTTAGATAGGAGATCTGATCAGATGAGTTGATTCCTGCTAAGAAGTTTGTATCAAATACCTTTCCAGAAAGCTCAATACCATTACCCCAAATCCAAGAGGAACCAGGAAGATCTCCAGGCTTATTTAACTGTAATGGATCATCAAAGGGAGTTGCATCCTCTTTGTAATAGACTCTTACATTTAAGAGGGAGCTTTTTGCAGTAAGGTGTGCTTTTTGAATCTCAATCCCAGGATAAAATACATTTACTGAAAATGTATCTGTATGGGTGTTACCCGAATCATCTTTCCAAGTATATGTGAAAGAATAATTATTCAAATAACTTGGATACATTTTTAACTCAAAGTAGCTTTCAAGCCAGCTTGATGGCTCTGCCTTTATTTTGAAGTATGTATTCCAATATTGTAAGGTTACAGGTCCTAAAGTGTTTGTGTAATTCCCATTAGCGTCCTTTAAAAATTCGCTTTTTACTCCTATCTCACTATAACCGTATAAAGTTACTTCTTGTGCATAAGAAAGAGAGAAGAGAACAAAGATAAAAATACCTAAAAGAACTAATAACTTACGCATCTTTTTACCTCCTCATTGAAAATTTTGTAAGAAAATTTAAAAAAGGAATAAAAATTAAAAATTTTAACAGGTTTTTTAAGGATCTCACCTCCTTTTTATTCTCCTGTAACTCCACCTAAGGTAAGACCTCCTACAATATATTTGGAAATACTTAAGAATATTATTAGAACTGGGATAGTTACAATTAAGGCTCCTGCAGAGTATGTTCCCCAATCTGTCTGAAATTCATTAATTATTAGGTTCGCAAGTCCTAAAGGTAGGGTAAAAAGTTCTACTTTACTTAAAACCACTCTTGCAATAATATACTCAGACCATGCACTCATAAAAGAAAAGAGAAAGGTAATTACCAAAGCTGGAGATGCTAAAGGAAGGACTATTCTATAAAAGGCTCCTAATAAGGTTGCTCCATCAATGCGTGCTGCCTCTTCTAAATCTATAGGGATAGAATCATAATATCCTTTTAAAATCCAAACTGCCATAGGTAGAACTAAAGGAATGTATGGAATTATTAAGCCTCTAAAACTGTCCAAAAGGTTAAACTTATTTAATAAGAGATATATAGGAATTAGAAACATGGCAGGAGGAAACATTTGGGTTACCAAAAAGGAAAGTAGGCTAATTTGTCTTCCAATAAACTTGAAACGGGAAAATCCATAGGCAGCTAAGGATGCAACTGCAACTCCTATTATACTTACAGAAACAGATACGATGATACTGTTTAGCATCCATCTTAAGAAAGGTCTTTTGGTAAAAAGAACATAATAGTTTTCAAGGGATGCGTCCTCAGGAATGATCCTTAGGGAGGTTACAAATACTCTATTGTAAGGTCTTAGTGAGACTGAAAGTACATTTAAAATAGGATATAGGGAAATAAGAGAGAATAGAATGAGAATTAAATAAGCAAAGATGTTAGATATGATTTTTCTTCTTTTTATACTGCTATTCATCTTGCTACCTCCCTACTTTGACTTAGTTTTATAAAGAAAGCGGAGAATATAAGGAGAATTATAAATACTACGACTGATAGTGCGGATGCATATCCGTATCTATAAAAATCAAAAGCAGAAGTATACATCTTAGTTACCAATATATGGGTTTTCTCTCCAGGTCCTCCACGAGTTATTAGGAAAATAACGTTTAACATGTTAAAGGTCCAAATCACACCTAATGTGATAGCGGGTATTAAAACAGGCTTTAATAATGGTAAAGTTATCTTAAATAATTTTTGCCTTGGATTTGCACCGTCCACATCTGCAGCCTCATAAAGTTGAGGAGGTATAGCTTGAAGCCCTCCAAGGGTTACAACTGTCATAAATGGAAATCCAAGCCAAATATTAGTTATTATTACGGCAACAAAAGCCCAAAATGGATCTGAAAGCCAAGGAATAGGCTGCAGACCTATCTTTTCTAATAATAAATTGATGGCTCCATATCTAAAATTAAACATATTTCTCCAGGTTAGTGCCACTATATATTGGGGAGTTGCCCATGGAAGGATCAAGAGAATTCTAAATAATCCGCTCCCAGGAAGTCTTTTGTTTAGCAATAAGGCTAACATAACTCCAATAACCACATGGAAAAAGACGTTTACAACAGTCCAAATTACAGTTCTAAAAAATAAAATATAAAATTCTATGTCGGAAAATATCTTTTTGAAGTTTTCTAAGCCAATAAATTTGGGATTAAAGAAACTGTACATACTCATATTGGTCATTGCAATATAAAAACTGTAAACCAAAGGATAAAAAGTTACTGCTATCATTATTAGCATGGCTGGAGCAATGAGAAGATATGGTATAATTTTTTTTCTTTGCATCTCTAATTATCCTCCTCTTAAAAGAAGGAGGGAGCTATCCTCCCTCCCTTTAAAATCATTACTTTCCTAGCATTTCTTTAATTCTCTTCTCAGCATCCTTTTGCATTGCTTCTGCAGCATCTTTTGGAGTCATCTTTCCTGCCATAACTAATTCTTGAGGACCTCTAATAGCATCCCAAATAGCTCTCATTTCAGGAACAATGGGCATAGGTTTTGCAACTTCTAACTGATATGCAGAACCTTTAAGTATTGGATCTTCATTTATAAATGGGTCTTTTAAGGCGTTCTTATTGGTAGGTAGCCATTTAACTTTTCTAAGCATCTCTTTCTGAGCCTTCTCATCGGTAAAGTACATTAAAACCTTAAGAACAGCATCTTTTTCTTTTGGATCGGTTACTATTTTAGAAACACTGTATCCTTTCATACCACTCATTGGAGTAGGCCATAAACCTGTCTCGTTAATCTTAGGAATACGAGTTACGCCAAAATCTACTTTTGCTTCCACATATCCTGCAAAGGACCAAGGACCATTTATCAAGAATGCTGCTTTCCCTTCTTTGAATAATGTGTCTGCTAAGTTGTAATCGCAATCTGGGGGTACAATTTTATGCTTAAATTTAAAGTCTTGTACAAGTTGCAATGCTTTTACCATTGCATCTGTATTTAAAGTGGGGTTTGCGTTATCATCCATTACCCATCCACCAAATCCTCCTAAGAATGGTGGAAGCCAATAGGGTTCATTTAGATTGTATACTAATCCCCACTGATCTATCTTACCATCCTTGTTGATGTCCTTAGTTAAGGATTTAGCTAATTTAATAAAGGTATCCATATCTCTTGGAACAACTTTTACTAATTTCTTGTTGTAAAGGAGGCAGAGGTGATTTCCAATTCTATCAGGAAGTGCCCAAAGTTTTCCTTGATACATATTTCCTTTTAAGGCAGTGGGATCAAATTTTGCTAAGAAGTCCTTTGGAACGAAATTATCCAAGGGCTGAATAATTCCCATTGTAACAAAAGGCCCAATGTTATCATAAGGTCCATAAACTAAATGAGGTCCTTTTCCAGCTAAAGCGGCAGTTTGGAAATTGCTTCTTAGATCTTCGGTGCTATAATGTACTCTCTCAACTACAATATCAGGATAGAGTTTATTTATTTCTTGTGCCCATTTGTCCATGAGTTCATCGCCTGTTGGATCGTCTTGTTCCCATATTACTACTTTAATTGGAGAAGCGGCATTGATTTGAGTCATTACAAAAACGGAAACTAAAAGTAACAAAAGAATCAAACCAAACTTTTTCATAAAAGCACCTCCTCAAATTAATTAAAATAGAGGAAGGAAACCTGGAGAAATATGTTTACTTTTTATTTTTTCTTTCCCAACCTCCTTTACTAACACATGTTAATTAACACAATTTAATATGGATCACTTTTAAAAATTTTCGTCAGGGGGAAAGGGGTATTGACATTAAAAATTTTTTAATATAAAATTTCCCCAGAGTAACTTAAACGGTTAAGTAATATGAAGAGAGAGAAGAATAAGCTTACAATTAATGATATTGCTAAACTGGCGGGGGTCTCTAAAGGGGCTGTATCCTATGTATTGAATAACAAACCAGGGGTTAGTGAAGAGGTCAGAGAAAAAATTCTTCGTATTATAGAAGAATATGGGTATAAACCTAATAAGCTGGCACAAGCCCTTGCTGGAAAGAAAACTAATTTTATAGCCCTTGTAATACCGGATATAAGTGATGTCTTTTATGCAAAAATAATAAAAGGGGTTGAAAAAACCTTAAGTAGACATGGATACTTTTTGAACCTTTATAGTACTCATGCTAATCCAGAAAAAGAACATCAAGTTTTTGATTTTCTAAATATGGGTATTGTAGATGGAGTAATTGTTATGGCTTACCACATCGATGAAGGCTTTATAAATAAAATTATAGATTCAAAAATACCCTTCGTTTTTATTGATTATCCCTATGATGGTGAAAATATTTATTCTGTTGTTGTAGATAATGAGGATGGTGGTTTTAAGGCAACAGAATATCTTATATCCTTGGGACATAGGGAAATTGCGTTTATTCATGGTTCTAAGGAGGCATGGGATAGCGAGTTTAGATTTAGAGGATATCTTAAGGCATTGGAAAAATATAATATTCCTTTTAATGAGAAGCTTGTTTTAAGGGGTGATTTTACAAGAGAGGGAGGATATAAAGCGGTAAAATCCCTTCTTAGCACTGGCGAAAAATTTACTGCTATTTTTTCTGCCAATGACCATATGGCATTGGGCGCTATTAAGGCATTAAAGGAAGAAGGATTAAGGGTTCCAGAGGATGTTTCTGTTATAGGCTTTGATAATATTGAGGCAAGCGTATTAAGTAATCCTCCCCTTACTACAATAATGCAGCCTATCTATCAATTAGGGGAAGTATCTGCAAAGATTCTTATAAGACTACTTTCAGGTGAAGTTTTAGAGCAAAAGAAATACTTCTTGAAGACGCAACTTATTGAGCGCAGGTCATGTAGTAGAATTTAAATTTTTCTTTCCTTGCATTATTTTTTGGTTTTTGATTTAAAATTAACCGGTTAAGAAAGGAGAGAAAAATGGAAAGATTATTTGAGACAAAATATGGTTATTTTAAAGATAATGGAAAAGAGTATGTTATAAAAACACCAAAAACTCCAAGACCATGGGTTAATGTTATATCTAATGGTGATTATGGTCTTGTGATCTCAAATACTGGTTCCTCTTATAGTTTTAGAACCCATGCTTCCCTAAATAGAATAACTCGTTGGAATCAAGACCTTATAAAGGATGATTGGGGAAAGTATATTTATATAAGAGATAATGAAACTAAAGAATTTTGGTCTATACCATGGAAACCAGTCTGTAAGGATTACGAGGATTTTGAACTTATTCATGGTATTGGCTATTCCATATTTAATACAAAATATTATGGAATAAGGTCTGAGTTTACCATATTTGTACCCATAAATGATCCCGTTGAAATTTGGCTTCTAAGGATAAAGAATGAATCTTCAAAAACTAAGCATCTTTCACTCTTTACCTATTTGGAATGGAATCTTGGTGCTTCTCCTGATTGGCATAGAGAGTTTCATAAAACCTTTATAGAAACTTATTTTAATAAAGAGGGGAATTACATATTTTCTAAAAAAAGGTTATGGGAGATTCCTAATGAGAAGGGACAACATTGGAATAGAGATTGGGAGTACACTGCCTTTCATTGGGCAAATATTCCTGCCATTGAGGCGGAAGGTTCTAAAGAGGAATTTATTGGAATGTTTGGAGATTTAAAGTCTCCTAAGGCTCTTATTGAAGGAAGATTAACAAATACCTTTGGAAAGTGGGAGGACGATATTGCTTCTTTGAGAATTGATCTTACCCTTAATCCCTTAGAGGAAAAAACTATTGTTTTTGCATTGGGAGCTATTAAAAACAACTCCGATGAGTCTATTGAGAGGATAGTTGAAAGATACAATACTGAAGATAAGGTGGAAAAAGCCTTAATTGATGTTAAAAAGATGTGGGAAGATCTTCTTTCAAAAACAATGGTGGAAACTCCAGATCCTGCCTTCAACATCATGAATAATTACTGGCTAAAATATCAAGCAATATCAGGGAGACTTTGGGCAAGAACTGCCTATTATCAGTTGGGAGGAGCTTACGGATTTAGAGATCAGCTTCAGGATAGTCAAATATTTTTATATCTTAATCCGGAAAGAACCAAAGATCAGATAAAGCTTCATGCGAGACATCAGTTTTCTGACGGATATGTGTATCACTGGTGGCATCCTATCTCTGAAATAGGACATAGAAACGAGATTTCTGATAACAGATTGTGGCTTCCCTTCTTAGTTATTAGATATCTAAAAAATACGGATGATTGGTCTATTCTTCACGAGATGATTCCCTATTTGGATGGTAGAAGTGGAACTTTATATGAACACTGCTGTAAAGCTATAGATTTGAGCCTAAAGAAATTTAGTAATAGGGGGCTTCCTCTTATAGGGGATGGGGATTGGAATGACGGGATGAATGCGGTAGGAACAGGTGGTAAAGGTGAGAGTATATGGCTTGCCCACTTCCTATATGGAATATTAATAGATTTTGCAAAGGTTTCTGAAAAGCATAAGGATTATGAGAGGGTTAATTACTATTTGAAAAGAGCGGAAGAGCTTAAAGAGGCGATAAATAGTTATGGATGGGATGGGGAATGGTATATAAGAGCCTTCAAAGATAGTGGAGAGCCTATTGGAAGTAAAGCTTGCAAGGAGGGGAAAATATTTTTAAATGCTCAAACCTGGGCAATTCTTAATGATACAGCTCCAGAGGAAAGAAAGAAGAAAGCCTATAATTCTGCTAAAAATTACCTTTTTAGGGAGTTTGGTCCTTTACTTTTCTATCCTGCATATACTTCTCCGGATCCTGAGATTGGTTATCTCACAAGGTATGCTCCTGGGGTTAGGGAGAATGGCGGTTTATATACTCATGCTGGATGTTGGGCAGTTTTGGCTTCCTGCAAGATGAAGGATAGAGATGCTTATAAGATTTATAAAAGTTTTATGCCTATTTATAGGGGATTGGAGCCAGACCTTTATAAGGCGGAGCCTTATGTAACTTGTGGTAATGTGGATGGTCCTGATTCCAAATACTTTGGGAGAGGGGGTTGGAGCTGGTATACGGGCTCTGCATGCTGGTACTTTATCTCAGCAATGGAGGGAATCTTAGGAATTATACCTACTTGGGAAGGATTAAAGATAGACCCTAATCTTCCAGAGGATTGGAATGAGGTAAAAGTAAAAAGATTATTTAGAGGAAAGGTTTATGAGATTAGCATTAAAAGATTGGGAAAATTCGAGATATTTTTAGAAGGTGAGAGGATAGAGGGCGATATTGTTAACTATCAAGGTCCTAAAGATGTGGTAAAGGTAGAAGTGTATATTTGAAGGGGGTGATAAGATAAAAAACTTTTTCTCTCCTAAAAATTTTTAAAGGAGGTTTTAGTATGAGGAAGCTTTTAGGTATCTTAATTTCTCTCTTTCTCCTGTTAACTTTGGCTTTTTCCTATGAAGTAGTGAATCCTATGGAGAAATTAGAGGGAATAAGCAACGATAACACAGGAGCAAAATTTGAATTATCTACAGAATATGTGGCAAGTGGAAAATACTCTATAAAGGTTATTCCATCAGGAACAGCGGACGAGACAAAGATGGCATTTCAAATTTCAGGAGATATTTTATCAAAGTGGGCAGAAAAGGAATCTCTAAAGATCTCTGTCTACATTAAGAAGGATGCAGAAACAAGACCAACAAAATATTTCCTTGGAATGGCGGATGTAACATCGGACTGGCAATGGGTAGATGGAGTATTCTCAGATACTAAATCAAAAGATGGATGGAATGTGGTCGAGTTTAAGCTCTCTCCTAAGATGAGAGAGGTTAAAACCGATGGAAAATATATGCTATACTTCGCCTTCATTTACGAAAAGGATGGAAAGAAAGTTCCAATAAAAGATCCCTTCTATGTAGATAGGATAATTATTGAAAATCCTGATGAACCTCAGGAGACCTACATATGGAGCATGGATTCCTTAGCAGAAATTAAGACCTTTGATAATGACAACACTGGTGCAGTTTTTGAGCTAAGTGATATCTATGTGGCAAATGGTACTAATTCAATGAAGGTAATCCCTAATGGAAAGAGTTTAGAAACAAAAGTGGCTCTTCCTATTCCCAAAAATATGATTGATGCATGGAATCAGGCGGATAAAGTAGTTATGAAGGTTTATATTCCACCAGAGATGAAAACAAAACCAGAGATGTTCTTTATGGGAATGGCGGATGTAACATCGGATTGGCAATGGGTGGATGGAGTATTTTCCCAAACAAAGCCTACTGATGGATGGAATGATATAGAATTTGTACTAACACCTAACATGAAATCTCTTAAGGAAAATGAAAAATACAAGGTTTATCTTGCCTTTGCAGGCTTTGATCAGAATAGGAATAAAATACCTCTTACAGAACCCTTCTATATTGATGGGCTTTATGTAAACTTTGTTGGAGAATACGCCTATATTTGGAGCATGGATACAGAGGATGAGATAAAGACCTTTGGTAATGACAACACAGGCGCCACCTTTGAATTAAACACTGAATATGTAATTGAAGGTAAAGCTTCTATGAAGGTAATTCCAAGTGGGAATAGTGTTGAAACAAAAGTGGCAATGCCTATACCACAGGATAAGATTGAGACATGGAATAAAGGCAACAAGATTATTATGAATGTATATATTCCTCCAGATATGAAGCATAAGCCAGAGATGTTCTTCCTTGGAATGGCGGATGTAACCAAAGAATGGAGATGGGTAGGAGGAGTATTCTCTCAAACAAAGCCTACTGATGGATGGAATGCTATAACCTTTGAGCTTGCAGGAGAGATGACAAGACCAGAACCAGGCGGAAAATACATGGTTTATCTTGCCTTTGCAGCTTATGATGAAAACAGGAACAAAATACCTCTTACAGAGCCCTTCTATATTGATGGACTTTACATGAAGCTTGAGAAAAAGAAGCTTACTCTCGAGGATCTACTTCAGAAGGCAGATCCAGCTATAAAGGCAGAGGTAGCAAGACTACTTGATCTAAGTGATAATGCCCTCTTAGACGAAATACAGAAAAAGACCTTTAGATACTTCTGGGAGGAAGCAAATCCAGAAAACGGGCTTATCAAAGATAGGAGCACTGCAGATTCTCCTTCAAGTATTGCAGCTGTAGGTTTTGGACTAACAGCTATCCCTATTGCTATTGAAAGAGGTTGGATCACAAAGACAGAGGGATACAATAGGGTTTTAACTACTTTAAAGAGCTTCGCAGAAGGAAAAGTGGAAGGATATAATGGTTTCTTCTATCACTTTGTAGATATGAAAACAGGGAAGAGAGTTTGGAACTGTGAGCTTTCCTCTATAGACACAGCCCTTCTTCTTGCAGGAGTAATATTTGTAGGAGAGTACTTCAAAGGGACAGAAATAGAAAAACTTGCGGATAAGATTTATAGAGAAGTCAATTGGCAATGGATGCTTGCTGGTGGAAAGAAACTTTCTATGGGTTGGAAGCCAGAAGGTGGATTCCTCGGAGGAAGATGGGGAGATACCTTTGATGAGGGTCTTCTTGCCTACATTCTTGCTATAGGATCTCCTACATATCCAATCCCTGCATCCTCTTGGGATGAGATTACAAGACCTATAAATGATACTTATATTTCCTATCCTAACGAGGTACTTTTCGTATACCAATATCCTAATATTTGGATAGACTTTAGGAATAAAGAGGATAAATATGCAAACTATTTCAATAATGCAGCAGCTGCAGCAAGATACAACTGGATGTTTACCTTCTTGAGAAAAGGTGAATACAAAACCTACGATGAGGATATATGGGGACTTTCCGCCTGTGATGGACCTGGAGGATACAGAGCCTATGGAGCTTCTGAAGGAAACCATGACGGCACGATAGCACCATACGCATCAATAGGCTCTCTCCCCTTTGTACCAGATCTTGCTATGAAGGCAATAAGAGGGATGCTAAGTAAGTATGGTCCACTAATCTGGGGCAAATACGGATTTGTAAGTGGCTTTAATGTAGATGAAAATTGGTTCTCTAAGGAATATGTAGGAATTGATCAAGGAACAATCATTCTAATGATAGAAAATTACAGAACAGGAATGGTTTGGAAGTACTTTATGAAGAACAAGTATGTACAAAAGGCTATGAGAAAAATAGGATTTACTTATAAGAGGGCGGATTATGCTGTTACTCCATGGTATAAACAACAGTATGAGAAGAAAGCTTTAGAGGCATTACAAAAGGTTGCAGTAGCGATAAAAACTGATACTCCTCCTGTTATTGATGGTCTATTTGAGGAGACATGGAACAAGGCACAAGAGAATGAAGTAACCGAAGATATGAATGTCCCAGGATTTACTAAAGTAGATAAGAAA
Organism: Dictyoglomus sp. NZ13-RE01; assembly: GCA_002878375.1. Taxonomy (NCBI): domain Bacteria; kingdom Pseudomonadati; phylum Dictyoglomota; class Dictyoglomia; order Dictyoglomales; family Dictyoglomaceae; genus Dictyoglomus; species Dictyoglomus sp. NZ13-RE01. The sequence goes on along the minus strand of NIRF01000010.1, from coordinate 17,828 downwards.
TCTCAGATACTCCATAGCAAGTTCTATGCTATGTGGGATGATAAATATCTGTATCTATTTGCCAAGGTATATGACGAGTATGTAGTTATTAATATTGCACCTAATGACATTGGAGCCTTCTACAGAACAGACTCTATAGAGTTTTATCTCAATCCTCAAATAGCAGGCTCTAATGCAGGAGTCTTCAAACTTGCAGTTCTACCTTTTGATACTGCAGGCAATGTTCAAGCGGTAAGACATGAGGATGCAAAACCTGGAAATATTAAGGATGTAGCACCAGAAGTTAAAGTAGCTTCCAAGAGGACAGATTATGGTTATGACATAGAAGTTGCAATACCCTTTGAATACTTAGGTGTAACACCTCAGGAAGGTTTGAAGCTTGGCTTCTGCTATACCATTCATAACTCCAATAAGAAAGATGCAGCTATTGGAGCCTATGTAAGAGAGAACATGCTTTCTTGGATACCTCTTGGAGATATATGGGCTCATCCAGAACTTTGGGGCACATTGGAATTGAAATAAAAAATAGGGGCAGGTTAATCCTGCCCCAAAATTAGGGAGGTGTAAAAAGATGAGGAAAATAGCTATAATTCTTCTGGTTCTAATGCTTCTTTCTTCTCTTTCCTTTTCCCAAACTAAAACCATAAGAATTTGGGCAATGGGAGAAGAGGCGAAGAATCTAAGTGTAATGACGGATAAATTTACAAAAGAGACAGGAATAAAGGTAGAGGTTCAAGCACTTCCTTGGACTGCAGCTTTCAGTAAGATTTTAACAGGTATTGCAGGTAGACAGCTCCCAGATATGGCTATGATGGGAACCACTTGGATGGCACCTTTTGCTGCTATGGGAGCTTTTGAGGACCTTGGTAAATATATATCAAAATCTAATGTAGTAAAACCTGATAAATTCTTTTCAGGCTCTTGGGAAACAGTTGTTTATGGCGGAAAGGTTTATGGAGTACCATGGTATGTAGATGTGAGAGTTTTATACTATAGAACGGATATGCTTAAGGAGGTAGGATACGAAAAGGCTCCAGATACATGGGATGAGCTTTATGACGCAATTAAGAAGCTTGCCCAAAAGTATGGTCTTGGAAATTGTGGCTTGGGCTTAAGTCCTACAGAAGCTGCCAACTTTATGCCTTTTGTTTGGCAGAATGGTGGGGATGTTATAGATAAGAATAAAAACATTCTTGTAAAGAACCCTGAGTTTGTTGAAGCTCTTGATTTCTATGCAAGATTTTATAGAGAAAATCTTGTGGCAAAAGGTGGAGCCAATGTATTCGTAGATTTTGAATCCGGGCTTCTTCCCATGTTCTTTTCTGGACCTTGGATGGTCTCCATGATAAAGGAGCAGGTTCCTAAGATTACAGGAAAATGGGCAGTTGCTGTAATGCCAAAGAAAAAGACGAGAACATCCTTTGTAGGAGGATCAAACTGGGTAATATTTACCACATCAAAAGAGAAGGATTCTGCATGGAAATTTATAGAGTTTATGTCAAAACCTGAAAATCAGTTGGAGTGGTATAGGGTTTTAAGGAATCTTCCTGCAGTAAAAGAAACTTGGAATAGTCCTGAGCTTGCCAATGATCCCTTTACAAGAGTGTTTGGAGAACAGTTAAAGGATGCAAAATCAACACCAATCGTGCCAGAGTGGGATAAAATTGAATCAGCCTTAGGAAGAAGAGTAGAGGAAGCATGTCTTGGAAAAAGAGATGTAAAAGAGGCTGTAGAACTTTTATATGAAGACCTAAGAAAAGTTTTGAAGAAGTAGGTATTAAAGCCCAGTGGTTATCCACTGGGCTTTTTTTATTTAGGAGGAGGTGTACATGAAAAATACCTTTAAAGAGATAATTTTATTTATTGGACCATCTTTACTTCTTCTTCTAGTTTTTACAGTTCTTCCTGTAATTACTTCCCTTTTTCTAAGCATAACAGATTTCAATGCCTACTCCTTTATGGATTGGAGTAGAACCCAAATCGTATGGTTTCAAAACTTTATTGATGTCCTTCATGATGATCTTTTTTGGAAAGCCGTTTTAAACACCTTTTACGCCTTCATCTTGGCTTATCCTACTACTATATTTTTCTCCTTGCTTTTTGCCTTTCTGCTAAATAGAGAAGAAACTTACTTTAAGAACTTCTTTCGCCTTCTTATATATCTACCTTCAGTAACAAGTACCATAGCTATTGCTGTGGTTTGGTCCTGGATATTGAATCCAAAATATGGACTTCTAAACTGGTTCTTAGGACTTTTTGGCATTCCTCCACAGGAATGGCTTTCTGATACAAGATGGGCAATGCTTGCAGTTGTGTCCCTTGTAGTTTGGAAAGCGATAGGTCCTAACATGCTTCTTTTTATTGCAGGGCTTCAAGGAATACCTGAAGAACTTTATGAGGCTGCGGAGATTGATGGGGCTAATAGATGGCAACAATTTTTGCATATAACTCTTCCCGGTCTTAGACCAGTTCTTCTTTTTGTATCTGTAATGCTTGGAATTGGTTATCTTCAACTCTTTGAAGAACCTTATATGCTTACAGGAGGAGGTCCATTAAACTCCACATTATCCATAGTTTTGTATCTTTACCAAAAAGGATTTAGAGCCTTTGAATTTGGATATGCTTCCTCCGTTGCTTTTATTCTATTCCTTATGATTTTCGCATTAACCTACATTCAGATGAAGTTAAGAATATATCAAGAATAGGGGGCGAAGAAATTGAGGAAAAGAAAAGTAAGTCCCATTCAACAAATATTAGTACATGGATTTCTAATTTTGGCTTCTATTGTGACTGCAACTCCATTCTTTTGGATGATATCCACATCCTTTAAAACACCAAGAGAAATATACACTATTCCCCCCAAATTTATCCCCTCAGAAATCACTTTGAAAAACTACATAGATCTTTTTAAAGGGGTGAATTTTGGGAGACCATTATTAAACACCATAATAATTGCCCTTGTTGCTCCACCTCTCTCTATACTTCTTAATTCTATGGCAGGGTATGCCTTTTCTAAATTTAAATTCAAGGGAAGGGATGCTATTTTCCTAATAATTCTTGCCACTATGATGATACCAGGACAAATGACATTAATACCAACGTATCTTATAGTAAGATTTCTAAACATGTTAAATACCTATAGAGGGATTATTATTCCTGGACTTGTAGGGGCAGGAAGCATATTTTTCTGGAGACAATTTATAAACGGAATTCCCAACGATCTTATAGAGTCTGCCAAGATTGATGGTGCATCAGAACTCCATATTTATTTTAGAATCATTTTGCCTCTTTCTACTCCTTTCCTTGTAACTTCTTTCGTTTTTGCCTTTATTGGTGCATGGAACTCTTTCCTTTGGCCTCTTATCATTGCTACCGATGAGAGGATGTATACATTGCCTGTGGCTGTATCTATAATAGCAGGTCAGTATGGGGAAAATATAGGAACAATTCTTGCGGGTTCTACTGTTGTTGTTTTACCTATTTTGATCGTCTTTTTAGTTGCTCAAAAGTATGTAATAAGGGGTATTGCAATGACAGGCTTAAAGTTCTAATATTTCAATCATAATAAATGGAAAAAAGAGGAAAGGGAGGATGCTATGGTCTCAAGGATAAAGCCATGGGGAAAAGTGGTAGGTTTTGAAAAAAGGGATAAATCACTTTTTGTCTTCGGAGAGGAGGAAGATTTAAGGATTGATGTGCTATCTGAAAGAACTGTTAGATTTCATTATTCAAAAAATAAGAATTGGAATCATAATTATTCTTTTGTCATAGAAAAATTTCCTCCTCTTAAAGATTTTACTGTAACGGAGAAGGATGGAGAAATAGTTCTTTCTACTGCATTTTTAGTTGTAGCCATAAATAAAGAGAAAGGAAAGATAAGTATTTTTGATAAAGAGGGTGATTTAATCCTCTCTGATTATGAGAACTTAGGGTATGGAAGATTTAAGAATAAGGTATTTTCATATAAAGAATTGAGAAATGAAGAGGCATTTTTAGGATTTGGAGAAAGGGTGGGAGGTCTAAACAAGAAGGGAAAAAGATTAATAAATTGGAATACTGATGATCCCAATCATTATCCTACGACAGATCCTTTGTATCAGTCCCATCCATTCTTTATTGCCTGGAATCCCAAAAAAAGTTATGGAATATTCTTTGACAACACCTTTAGAAGTTATTTTGATATGGGGAAAGAGAGTAATAAATACTACTATTTTTATGCAGAGAATGGAGAATTAGACTATTACTTCTTTTATGGACCAACTCCTAAGGATGTGATAGAGGAGTATACCTATCTTACAGGAAGATACTATCTTCCACCTATTTGGGCATTGGGATATCAACAGTCCAGATGGAGTTATGCCTCAGAGGAAGAGGTAAGGGAGATTGCTAAAAACTTTAGAGAAAGAAAAATTCCCTGTGATGTAATTTATCTTGATATAGATTACATGGAGGGATTTAGGGTATTTACCACGAGCTGTGAAAGATTTCCAAACTTTGAAAAGATGATTAATGATTTGAATAGGGAAGGTTTTAAGATTGTAACTATAATAGATCCTGGCGTAAAAAGGGATGTAAATTACGATGTTTATAAAGAGGGGGTGGAGAAGGATTATTTCTGTAGAAGATCTGATGGAACCGTATATATTGGACATGTTTGGCCTGGAGAGTGCGCCTTTCCCGATTTTGTAAGAGAAGAGGTAAGGGTATGGTGGGGAGAAAAACAAAAAAGCTTGATTGAAAAGGGAGTCTCTGGGATATGGAATGATATGAATGAGCCAGCATCCTTTGAAAATGCCTCCGCTTTTTGGGGAAAAACCCAAGATCCAGAAGAATCAAAGTACTATTTAAAGACCTTCCCTCAAGATGTGCTCCATGGAAAAGGGGATAGATTTACTCATGACGAGATCCACAATGTGTATGGTCTTTTGATGGCAAAGGCAAGCTTTGAAGGATGGAAGAGGGCAAGACCCAATTTACGCCCCCTAATAATTACAAGGGCTGGCTTTTCTGGAGTGCAAAAATATTCCTCAGTATGGACAGGAGATAATAAAAGTTGGTGGGAGCACCTTTATATGTCCTTTCCTATGCTCCAAAACCTTGGTATATCAGGGGTACCATTTATTGGGGCTGATGTAGGAGGCTTTGGGGAAGATTGCACAGAAGAGCTTTTTATAAGATGGATTGAGGCAGGCATTTTCTATCCCTTCTTCCGAAATCATTCCGCTATTAATACAAGAAGACAGGAGCCATGGTCTTTTTCCGAGGAGGCGGAGAAAATAGCAAGAAAATATATAACCCTTAGGTATCAACTTATACCTTACCTTTACTCTCTTTTCTGGGAAGCAAAGGAGAAGGGTATTCCTCCTTTGAGGGCTCTAATCTTGGAATATCCAGAGGATAAGGAAGCAATTCATAATGATGATGAGTTTATGCTTGGAGCACATCTTTTAGTGGCGCCCATATATAGGGAGGGGGCAAGAGCAAGACTTGTTTACCTTCCTCATGGAGAATGGTATAACTTCTGGACAGAAGAAAAATTAGAGGGACCAGCTTATATATCTGTATCATCCCCTATAGAACTTATTCCTATTTTTGTAAAGGCAGGAACCATTCTTCCTCTCTGGAAAAGCCAAAATTATGTAGGAGAAGAAAAACAGGATGTTTTAGAATTAAGGGTTTTTCCAGGAGAAGGAGAATTTATATATTATGAGGATGATGGAGTAACCTGGGATTATGAAAAGGGAAAATTCAACTTAGTAAAGTTCTCCTTGAAAAAGGAAGGTAATTTAAAGATAGAGTATATCCATAAGGGTTATCAATCAGAAAGAAAAATATTTAGGATAGTTCCTCTGAAGGGGAAAGTTATAGAGATAGAGGATAATGGAAATATTGAAATAATCTTAGAGTAGAGACTTTAAATTTAGGGATAGTCTTTTTAGACTATCCCCTTTTTTAATATTCAAAGCTTCTTCTAAAAATAGTTTTAAAGATTAGCACGATAAAGATCATTACTATTCCTAATAGTATATAGGATGCAGATGATGCCGTGCTTAAATCAAGTCCCATAAAGGTCTGTCTATATACGTAGTAACTTAGAACATCTGTTGCAACCCCTGGTCCCCCTCTGGTAAGAATATAAACTAAGTCAAAAGTTCTAAAGGCAAAAATGATTCTTAGGGTTATAGCAGCAAAGATTACTGGTTTCATAAGGGGAAGGGTGATATAGAAGAACTTTTGTATTTCAGAAGTGCCATCAATCTCAGCAGCCTCAAAAACATCAGTAGGAAGAGAAACAAGCCCTGCTAAAAGCATCAATATCATAAAGGATACCTGTTGCCATATATCTACTAAAAGAACAGACCAAAAGGCATTATTTTTCTCTCCCAAGAAATCTATAGGAGAAAGACCTATCTTTTCTAAAAGAAAGTTTATTATTCCCAGGTTAGGATGTAGGAGCATTTTCCAAATAAGAGCTACAGCAACAGGAGACATAACCATAGGAATTGTAAGAATAGTATAGTATACTTCTTTAAAAGCAATATCTCTATTTAGCATTAATGCTATAAGGAAACCAATAGAAAACTCTAAGGAGACAACCAAAAAGACGAATTTAAAAGTAACCCATAAAGAGTTCCAAAAGTATGGGTCTGAAAAAATCTTTAAGTAATTTTTAAAGCCCACAAATTTATTGAATCCTGGTTCTATAAAGGTATAGTTATAAAAACTAACAATAAGAGAAAAGGCTAATGGAAATATAATAACAAGAAGCAATATGGATAGAGAAGGAAGAAGGAAGAAAATTCCTGCTCTCTTTTCTGCTCTTTTTAGGGGGGAGAGGTTCCCCTCTCCCCCTTTTTTCTTAAAAATTTTCACGCTCATTTCTTTCTCAAACCTGCCTTTACAGCCAATTGATCTAATTCTTTGGCAGCATCATCTAAAGCCTTCTTTACATCCTTTTCACCTGTTGCTGCTAAGGAGAGTTCTCTTCCTACTATCTCAATCATTTCTGCAGAATATTGAAATTCAGGGACTGGTCTTGCAGTTTCTATAACCTTCATAACTATTTTATATTCTGGATATTTCTTTAAAACATCAGGATCTTTAAAGACATCATATCTTGTTGGAGCTCCTCCCATTAATGCCCTCTTCTTTGCTATTTCAAAAGATTCAACCCATTCTATGAACTTCCATGCTGCTTCTTTTCTTTCCTTAGGTAGATTCTTAGGAATTGCCCATCCCCAACCACCATTTAAACCACCTTTCCCAGGAACTGGGGCTATTGCAACCTTTCCTGCTACTACCGACTTTTCAGGATCTTGAAGCTGAGGAAGCATCCACCAATAAGTTATATAGCTGAATGCCTTACCTTGCGACATTACCCTAAAGGCATCATCCAAATTAAAGGAAAGAGCACCTAATGGAGCTGCATTCTTTAAACAATCAATATATAAATTTGTGGCTTTTACTCCAAGATAATCATTGATTGTGGTTTTCCAATTCTTATCATAATAGCTTCCGCCCAAGGCATATAGATAATTGGTCCACTCCATTACTATTGGATCTCCTCTTTGGGCTTGCATAGCGGAGCCATCAATTCCGAAATACTTTTTCAAAAACTTTGCAAGGTCCACATATTCATCTAATGTCTTAGGTAGAGTTAAGTCTTTCTTTTTAATCTCTTTATATTTTGCCTTTATCTTCGGATCATTTAGGATATCGGTACGATAGATTAAAGCCATAGCATAGTTATACATAGGAATCATATAAAGTTTGCCCTTATAATAGCCAGTCATTTCCAATGAGGAAGGTATATATACTGAAAGATCAAAATTGCTTCTCTTAACATACTCATCTAAAGGCTCCAACCATCCTGCTGCTGGAAACTCTCCTGCCCAGTAATTATCAACTTCAAGAACATCATACTGGCAGTTAGGACTCATAAGTTGTGGTACTAATTTTGGATGCATATCTGAGTATAAAATAGTCTCAAACTCTACTTTAATTCCTGTCTTTTTTTCAAAATCTGGAAGAAGTTGTTGGATAATGTGGGTCTCGGGAACATCTTCCATTAGCATGTGTAAAGTGATACCTTGTGAGAAGGAAAATCCAATTATTAATAGGGAAAAAACTAATGAGATAAGGAAATATTTAAGACCCTTTTTCATACTTTCTTCCTCCTTTTTTGATTATTTTATTTTTCTTAAAATTACTTAATATATTTACCACCTCCCTTCATTTTACTTTATGGCACCAAAGGTAAGCCCTCTGACTAAATATTTCTGCATAGAAAGACCAATTAGGAGCATGGGTAAAATTGCAATAATTACCCCTGCTGAGACATTACCAATCCTTACACCTGCAGAGGTTTGGAGAGCTGCCAAAGCCACAGGAATAGTGGATGTTTTTCCACTTGATAACACTAAAGCAAAAAGGAATTCGTTCCAACTTATAATAAAACCTAAAACAGCTCCTGCCATAATTCCTGGTGCTGCTAAAGGAAATATTACCCTTATAAAGGTTTGGAGTCTATTTGCCCCATCTATGAGAGCTGCTTCTTCCAAATCCTTAGGAATTCCTTCAAAATATCCCATAAGCATCCATAAAAGGAAAGGAATATTAAAGGCAAAATATGATAAAATGAGACCACTAAGGGTATTAACTAATTTTAAGCTTCTAAATAGGGTGAAAAGAGGGATAACTATAACTATGGGTGGAAGCAGATCGGTGCCTAAAATTAGAAATTGTGTTATACTTCCTCCAGGTCTATACCTTACTATGGCATAGGCTCCTGGTGCAGAGAAAATTATTGTTAAAATGGTAGATACTATAGAGACTATTAAACTATTAACTATATTTCTACCAAATTTGTTGCGATTAAAAAGATCTTTGTAATTGTCCGAGGTTGGGGAGAAGTTAAGTTTTGACTGATAAGCTACAACCTCTGGAGCAAGGGATGTTCTAAATACCCAAAAAATTGGGAATAAAATAGCAAGGGAGAAAACTATTAAAATTAAATGAGCAAATACATTCCATTTTTTCTTAGAACTCAATTTTTTCATCTTTAATTTTCACTCCCTTAAAAAGAGTTAATTTGAATGTACTATTTAGAGCGTACACTGTATTTTTCACAGCATCTCTAAAGGATAATAAAATACACTTTGTATCTTTTTTCCCTAAAATCTCCTCCAGTGAGCTTAACGGATTTTCAGAATACTTAATTAGATTACTTCTTCCTTTTGAGGCTTCTTTATATATCTCATGATAATTCCTCAGGGCATTCTCCCAGAATCCTAAAGGCAATCTGAAGGCATAGATATCATATATAACTTGTGAAATAAAGGAAGCTATATTAGATGGTATTTCGTATGGGATATAATGGGAAAGATCTAAATCTTTAATATCTTTATCCCAATATAGTTTAACTATGACCTGATCCAAATAGGCTTCTATTGCAAGATGATCCTCCATAGAATCAGAATAGGATTCAATTATAGGATGGCACATCTTATCAAGATTGAAATGGGATAGATATCCTATATAAAGAGGTAGAAATTCTGATTTTGATAACATAATTTTTAAGAAATCTTCATAATATCCGTGCATTTTTTCCGAAAGATCTGGATATATAAAGCTTATTATGTCTGGTCCTTGGGAACCAAAGTATAAAAGTTTTTTCTCCATGTCATCCAACTTTAATTTAAAATTCTTTGCTACTAAATCTGCACATATAATATGAGCATATACATCCGGCATCTTTAAAACTCCTTACTTAAATTTTCTTCCTATGATAGTTATGGAAGTAAAGGCAAGAAGAGAGATATACACAAGAAAGGCGGTCATGGCACTTGCAACTCTGAAATCATCTCTAAGTTGTTGGAAAAGAACCAAAGGAAGAGTTCTTGTGTTAAAACCTGCTACCATGCTTGTTACTTCGAACTCTCCAAAAGATATGGCAAATACAAGAAGAGAGCCCGAAAGGATTCCAGGCATTATATTAGGTATTATTACGTGTCTCATTCTTTGCCAAAAATTTGCACCCAAACTTGCTGCTGCTTCAGAAAGTGTAACCTCATCTATAGTTCTAAGGGCTGCATCAACATTTCTAAACATAAAGGGAAATCCTAAAAGAGAATGGGCAATTATAACCATATAGATTGTGCCTGAAATTTGTAATGGAGGCTTATTGAAGCTTTGGAGAAGCCCCAAACCTATAATTAATGGAGGAAATATCAAAGGTAGAATAGAAAATAACTGTCTAAACAAATATTTTAATCTTTGGTTTGGGATATGGTTAATTCCGTAAACACCAGGAACTACAACAATAATATTCAGGATAACAGCACTTATAGCAACTATTAGTGAGATGGTTAAAGATGGCGTAATCTTTGGGTTATTATACAAGAAAGAATACCATTTTAAAGTAAACCCTTGTGGAAAGAGCCCTTGCCAGAAAACACTAAAGGAATAAATAATTGGCATGGATAATGGGATTAAAACATAGGAAATTGCTAATAAAACTATTATATAGTCCAGAAATCTACTTTTCATATTTTATTCCCCTTTTAATTTTTTCTCAATTTTCATGAAGATATAGAGAGTAATATAAATGGTTAAGCCCAAAAGAATGGCTAACGCATTTGCCTGAGGAATGTTAAAATTACTTTCCGAGGCGGTAGACCAGATAAGAAGAGAAAGTAGAATCTTAGAAAGACCTGTTAGAGCAAGGGCAGTTCCAAAGGCTCCCATCATACTTGCAAAAACTAATGCTGTTGCAGCTACAAATCCAGGAGCTAAATTGGGAATTATAACATGAATCCATGTTTGTATTCTATTAGCACCAAGATTTCTTGCAGCCTCTACTAAACTTATATCCAAATTTCTAAATATACTTATCATTGTTATAGAGAAAAGAGGAATGTTATAAAAAGCGTAGACAACCAAAAGTCCCTCCCATGAATAGAGATTGAAATGTAGAAATTCTAATCCTAAAAGAGAGACAAGAGTATTGTATATTCCAGATCTACCCAAAAGCACCATAAAGGAGAAAGCAACTACAAGTCCTGAAAGGGTCATGGGAATTGAAAAAATGGACCTTATGGTATCTATACTCTTATCAGAAAGTCTAAGAGAGATCCACCCTATTAAAGATCCAAATATGGCGGAAATTAGCGTAGAACTTCCTGCAAAAAGGATAGAATTTTTTAATGCATTAATATACTGAGGATAGGTAAAAACATTTTTCCAGTTTTTCAAAGTCCATTCATTTGTCCACTGCGTTTTAAAACTATTTACAAGTATATTTATGTATGGATAGATGATAAAAAGCAATATAAATATAACTATTGGAGAGAGAAGAAATATTAATAATGATTTTTTTAACATAATTCTAAAGGCCTCCTTAGAAAAATAAGGGAGGGGAAAAATTCCCCTCCCAAACTTCTGATTATTTACCTCCAATCACTTTGTTATAGTATTCTTGAAGTTTTGGAGTTATTTCTGCATCTTTGGTATAATTTACAAATACTACTTTCTTGTAAGCGGATGGAGGTAGTAATTTATCTTTTAATCTCTCAGGTACAGGAATATTAGGTATAATTGGAGTTACATATCCTTCATAGAATAATGATTGCCCATACTTTGAGAAGATAAATTCCATGAATAACTTTGCTGTATTTGGATGGGGAGCATTCTTTGCCATAATTATTCCTCCACCAGAAGCAACAGTTCCATCTTCAGGAATTACAATTTCTGATGGAACCCCTAACTCATTCTTCCATTTCATTAAGTTATAGTCAAAGTTGACTAATATTCCTGTTTCTCCTCTTTGGAATTTTGCCACTTCTACCTTAGGTTCCACAGAAAGTACAACTCCCATATCGTGTAGTTTCTTCAAAAAGTCTATTCCTGCTTGATAGTTATATGGATCACCACTTACTGCGTATGATATTGCTTCTACTGTATTTACTCCTGTTCCTGTAGCTCTTGGGTCAAGATATTCTAACAATCCTTTATATTGAGGGTCCAGTAGATCTTTCCATCTTCTTGGAACTTTCTTTACAATAGTTGTATTAACAATGAAGCCTAAGGTTCCTCTATATCCAGCTTGCCATACACTGCCATTATCTGCTTGTCCCCTCTGATTTGAAGGGATTAGGTACCATAAACGAGGCTTGTAGTTGGAAGTTAATCCTCTTTTTGCCAATTCTTGAGCAAGAGATGGCTTCAAGTCTGCAATATCATTCTTGCTTGCATTTTCTTCTGTCATTCTTGCAAGTACTATGGAGCTTCCCATATCAATGTCTGAGTGCTCTATCTTAAATAATCTCTTAAACTCTGCAAATATTCCTCCATAATTTGCCCATATATCGGGCATACCATAGGAGAAAATTACTCCTCCTTCTTTTATAGCTTTCTCCCAAAGAGCACGAATGATAGGAGTATTTAACTCCTCAGGTAGATCTTTTGAAATCTGATCCCACGTCCATTGTTGACCAGAGGAACTAAAAACAATGAGAGAAACTAATAAAATGGTAATTAATATTAGCTTTTTCATTTTTCCTTTTCCCTCCTTTTTTATTATTTTGAAGCTCTAAACGGAAAATTTCCATTTTTTTCTATATCACCCCCCTTACTCTTTTTCAAAAATAATAGTGGAGCTTGGAGAGAAAACTACATAAAGATCCTCAGATATATTTACCCTTGAAAATTCTTCGGGTCTCATGTCTATAGTGAATACTTGATTTTCTGGGAGTTCCAGCTCTACTCTTACGATGGAACCTATAAAGTTAACCACAGTTATTTTTCCAGGTATAAATATATCCAAAGAATTTGAAACTCTATTACTTAGATAGGCTCTTTCAGGTCTTATAGCAACAAGGACCTCTTTATTTTTCAAATTCTTAATTTTTTCATCTTTGAAAGCAAAGAATTTTCCTCCTAATATTATTCCATCCCCATTTTCTGATACTTTACCATTAAGAAAGTTCATGATACCTACAAAATGTGCCACAAAAGGATGGGAAGGATTATTATAAATTTCTGTTGGTGTACCCACCTGATATATAACTCCATGATTCATAACTGCGATCCTATCAGAGATGGAAAGGGCTTCTTCCTGATCATGGGTAACATAGACCATTGTTGTTCCAATTTTCTGCTGTATCTTTTTTATTTCAACCCTAAGTTCTAATCTCACCTTTGCATCTAAGGCTGCTAAAGGCTCATCCAAAAGTAAAACTTTAGGCTCTCTTGCTAATGCTCTTGCAAGGGCAATTCTTTGTTTTTGCCCTCCTGAAAGTTCTGTAATTTTTCTTTTTTCAAATCCTGGAAGCTTAACTAAATCTAAAAGCTCTTTTACTTTTCTATCTATCTCTTCTTTTGGTTTTTTGGCAATATTCATGGGGAAAGCAATATTCCTTTCCACGTTCATGTTTGGGAAAAGAGCATAATTTTGAAAAACCATTCCTACCTCTCTCTTTTCAGGAGAAATATTATTAGCAATCTTTCCAAAGATTTTAATAATACCGCTATCCGCCCTTTCAAAGCCTGCTATTATTCTTAAGAGAGTAGTTTTTCCACAGCCACTGGGACCAAGTAGAGTAACAAGCTCACCCTCCTTAATCTCTAAGGATACATTATTTACTGCAGTAACCTCTCCAAAACGCTTTGTCACATTAATAATCTCAACTGCATTTTGCATTTTTCTCCACCTTCTAATTTAGAATTAATGCATACAGGCTCCACCTGTTACATTTATAGCCTGTCCTGTCATAAAGTTTGCATCTTCTGAAGCTAAGAACAAAACAACCTTTGCTACATCTTCTGGATAACAAAGTCTCCCAAGGGGGGTCTGTTTTATATACTCCTCTCTAACTTTTTCAGGATCGTCAATACCTCTTAGTTTTGCCTCCCAAACTACTTCCCTATCCTGCATAGATGTTTTAACAAATCCTGGACATACTGCATTAACATTAATCCCATATGGAGCTAACTCTTTAGCTATAGCTTGGGTAAATCCTACTACTGCAAACTTTGATGCTGAATAGTGAGCAAGAAGAGGTGCTCCTATCTTTCCTGCCATAGATGCTATGTTCACAATTTTTCCATTTTTTCTATCCATCATATGGGGAACTATGTGTTTTGTGACTAAAAAAACTCCCTTTGCATTAACATTCATATTAAAGTCCCATTCTTCCTCCGTTAAGTTCCAAAACCAATTCATAGTGGAAACTCCTGCATTATTTACTAAGATATCAATGGTACCAAAATCTTTAATAGCCTGTGCTACTACTTCCTTGACCATAGCTTCCTTTGTAACGTCGAGTTGATAAGTCCTTATAGTAGTGCCAAATTCTCTTAGTTCTTTTGCTGTCTCCTCTAATTTTTCAAGATTTATATCTGTTAGGGCTAAATTTCCTCCTTCTTTAGCAAAGGCTGTTGCGATTGCTTTTCCTATTCCTTGAGCTGAACCTGTAATAAAAATATTTTTATCTTGAAATCTTTTCATATTTATTTCCCTCCTGATATCTGATAAAGTTTTTGATAAAAAGGTTTTAGAATAGGATATAAATCTCTATATATCTTGTAAAATTCCTTATATTTCTCGTGATTCTCTGGATTATAGATCACTTTCTTTGATTCTTTTAAGAATAGATCAATGTCTTTCCAGTCCTTAAATAAGCCTATAGCTTTTCCTGCTATAAAAGCAGCGCCCAAAGATGAGCCAGGATGGTTTTCTATGTAAATGGCATCTTTCCCTATGACATCAACTATAATTTGTCGCCATAAAGTATTCTTTGCTCCACCGTTTGATATAAATACTCTCTTAACGGAGAAGCTAAGTTCCTTAATCACTTCTACGTGATGCAAAAATCCATAGGCTACCCCTTCTAAGATTGCTCTGAATATATCCCCTATATTATGGTGAAGTCCAAGCCCCAAAATTACTCCTCGAGCAATGGGATCAAAGATTGGTGTTTTCTCTCCTAAGAAGTAGGGAAGAAGAATTAAACCATTGGAACCAATACTACTATTTTCTGCAAGACTTGTAAGATCATCATAGGATAGCTCTTTAACAAAATTATTCTTGAACCACTTTACTATCGATCCACTGGAAGCCATACATCCATTAAGTACAAATTTGGAAGGGATATCGTGATAATCAATAAAGAGCCTCTTATCTATGGTTAATCTATCAATAACAAAGAGAATATCTCCTGCTCCACCAATTTTTAGTAAAAGATCTCCTTCTTCTCTTAGTCCCATTCCAAGAGCGGAAGCAATATGATCTGCAGAACCTGCTATTACAGGTATTCCTGGAATAATATCTTTGGTCTCTCCAATAATTTGGATAGGCTCATACACAGGAGGAAGCATCTCTTCTGGAATTTCTGCCTTTTCCAAAATCTCTTTATACCATCTTCTTTCCTTTATTTCCCATAAACCACTTTCCAAAGCCCAATTTAATTCTGTATGGATTACGCCTGTAAGTTTATAGGATATAAAATCGTAGGAGCCCATTATATATCTTGCTTTTGCAACGTTTTCAGGTTCATTCTTTTTTAGCCAGAGAAATTTAGGAAAAATTACCTGCTGATTTATGGTATTCCCCGTTACCTCAAAATATTTTTCTTCATCAATAATTTTTTTGAAGTACTCAATCTCTGATACAGCCCTGGCGTCATTTTGTTGAATAGAATATCTTATTGGATTCCCTTCTTTATCTAATAATATAAGGGTGGGAACCATACCTGAAACTCCTATTGCTCCTACTTTATCCCTGTAATTGGTACTTTTTAGCTCTTCCAAAATGGAAACCACATTGTTCCACCACTTTATAGGATCCTCTTCTGCAAATCCTGGTTTTATAGATATCAAGTCACATGGTCTATAGGATTCCCATACAATAGATCCCTCTTCATTAATCAAAATAGCCTTCACTCCTGTGGTTCCAATATCTATACCGAGAACTAAGTTCCTCATCTTAACCCCTCAACAATATCCATTAATCTTTTAACTCTCTCTTTATCTATAGGGTTCCATGTAATTCCATCCTTTTTTAGGCTTGTTCCAACTATAGCTCCATCCGCAATACTTAAAAGTTCTTTGGCATTTTCTGGTTTCAACCCAGTATTAACAAAGACTGGAACATCCTTAACTTTTTCTCTCACCCTTTGAAGCATCTCAATAGATGGGGCAGAGCCTGTTCTTGGACCTGATATTAAAATTACATCCGCTAAGGATGAAAAAACTACGCTTTCTGCTATTTCTTCTATGGGTCTTCTATCTAAGTTGTATGCAAATTCTGCAGAAATATTGAAAAAGATGGCAATATTATTAGCATCAATTAATTTTCTATATCTATATACTTCGCCTACATTCGTATTCCAAAGTCCCATATCTGAGACGTAAACTCCTGTAATAATTTCTCTAACAAAGGAAGCCCCTACTGCCTTTGCAAGAGATATAGCAGCTATAGGGTCCCAAAGAACATCAACACCAAAGGGAACTTCTATTTCATCTATAATTTCCCCTATTACTCTTGCCATTACAGCTACAGTTATATAGTCTGATTCCAATTTATAAGGTCTGTTATTTTCGTTACAAAACATAATGGCATCAATTCCACCCTCTTGAAGGCTTCTTACATCTTCCCTCACCCATTCAATAATGTGTTTTAATCCTTTTGAGTCATCATAAAGAGGAGAACCAGGAAGTGGTGGGAAATGAGCCATTCCAATAATCACCTTTTTCTTACCAAAAATTTTTTCAATATCCATGACTTATCTCCTTTCTTTAAAAAATTATTTTTATATTTTTCTCTTTAAGAATTTTCATTACATCCTCAGGTAATTCTCTATCTACAATAATTCCTTCAAATGAACTCAGATCAGCAATTTTAATAAAAGCAATCTTGCCATACTTGGTATGATCCGCAATAAGATAAGTTTTTATAGAGCTTTTGATAATAGCCCTTTTTACTCCTACTTCAAACATAGACGCATTATAAGTACCTTCAATGTCCCAACCATCTGTAGCTAAAAACCCTTTTTCTGCTCGAATTTCAGATAAATACTTTGTAGCCATCTCCCCACCAATACTAAAATATCCAGGTCTCACTTCTCCTCCTACTAAGATTGTTTGTATCGATGGATATCTTGCAAGTTCTTCTGCTATCTTTACATCTACAGTCACAATCTTTAATCCCTTCATTTGGGCTAATTCTTTCGCAAGATAATAACAGGTAGTTCCAGAGTCTAAAATTACTGTATCTCCATCTTCTACCAAACTGGAGGCAAGCTTTGCTAATTTCTTTTTTTCCTCTACCCTTTGGGAAAGTTTGATGTCAAACATAGGTTCTAATCCTATTTTTTCTAAGGAGTAAATTACTCCCCCATGAACCCTTTTCACAGGAAGATTTTCTTCTAAAGAGAGTTTATATAGGTCCCTTCTTATGGTTGCTTCAGAAACTTGTAAGATATTTGCCAAATATTTCGTAGATGCATTTCCTTCTGCTCTTAAGATCTCCAATATTTTTGAAAGTCTCTCATTTTTATTCATTTGCTCACCTTTCAAACATATTTATGTTCAAAAATTGATTGCTTTACGCTCATTTTAAAACAAAAAATGATTGTTGTCAAGAAAATTTTTTTTGATTTAGGAATGAATTTGCTTTAAAATTTTTTGCTAAAGGAAATAAGCTAAAATAATGTAATATGAGGATGAGAACGATAGATATTAATGAAAGAAATAGAGAAGAAAAAAAGAAGGGGAAAAGAGGAAGGTATTTGGAAATATAAAGCAAGCATTAGGGAGTTATGAGCCTACAA
>NIRF01000009.1 GCA_002878375.1 Dictyoglomus sp. NZ13-RE01 | reverse complement strand
TAATTCTACCTTAATTCCCATTCTTTCGCTCCAGAGCCTCCAAAAATCTACAGAAATTCCAACAAGCTGTCCTTTTTCATTTATAAAGGTAAATGGTGGATAGTCTTTATCTATAACAATCTTTAAACTATTTTCATAATTAACCTGAGGAAAGATAGAGGTTATGATTAGAAGGCTAAAAAATATCAAAAAACTTTTAATTTCTTCATCCCAATTCTCCCCCTAAAAACTAAGTATATAGTATCATAAAAAGAGGTTTGATTGCAAAGGGGGAGAAAAAGGACAAAATTTTAAAAGAGGGAGGGGAATTTTTTCTCCCCTATTTCTCTCTTACAAAATTTTCAATTTTCTCTACAATATCCAAAAAACTTTTTGAAATTTCAGAATCTTTATCTTCAAGAAGGAAGGGATGTCCTACATCCCCACTCTCACTTATTCTTACATCTAAAGGAATTTTTCCCAAGAATGGTACTCCTAAATCTCTTGCTATACTTTCGCCCCCTCCACTACCAAAAATATCCACCCTTTTTCCACAGTATGGGCATACAAAGCCACTCATATTTTCTACAATTCCAATTACTGGCAAATTAAGGGCTTTTGCAAAATTTACAGACCTTCTTACTACTTTTTCAGAGACTTTTGAGGGAATAGTAACAATAATAGCTCCATCAGGATTTGGTAGTTCTTGTGCAATACTTAGAGGCTCGTCACCAGTTCCTGGGGGAAGGTCAATGATCAAAAATTCCAAATCCCCCCATGCAATATCCGATATAAATTGTCTTATTAACTGTGCTTTTAAAGGTCCTCTCCAAATTATTGGAGAGTCCTCATCCTTCACTAAAAAACCAGCAGATGCTACTTTAATTCCTAAGGGACCACTTGCAGGTATAATCCCCTCATCATACTGATACATTTTCTCTGAATTCATATTAAAAAGTTTAGGAATGCTATAACCATGTATATCCGCATCCAAAATCCCTACTTTATTCTCGTAACCTTTCAATGCAAAAGCAATTGCAAGATTTGCAGAAAAAGTGCTTTTTCCTACCCCTCCCTTTCCACTCATAACTATTATCTTATGTTTAATATTACCCTTCATTTTTTCTTCTCCTTTCCTCAATCAACTTATGATGTTCTGATCCTTCCCTTACTAAAACCGAACCACATTTTGGACATCTCTCCTCTCTACATGGAACTCCAGGAACATGCTCCTTTTTATAACCACATTTAGGACATATACAATATCCTACAGGACCTAATCCTTCCATATTTTTAACCTCCCAATATATTCAATCTACATATATTGACTAAATTCACAATAGCATATTTTAAACCACGCAGTTTATAATGTCAATTGACAAAACTTTCTTTTTAAAATAGCATATAAAAGTTTTCATTCAAGGAAAGGGAGGAGAAAAAATGGCTGGTAGTTTTCCAAAAACAAAAGAAGAAATCTTAAAGTATATCAAGGAAAATGATGTCTATTTTGTGGAAATCTGGTTCACAGATATCTTGGGATATTTGAAAAGCTTCACTATAACAGCCCATGAGTTAGAAAAAGCCTTTGAAGAAGGACTTGGTTTTGATGGCTCCTCAGTTAGAGGCTTCACAAGAATCGATGAAAGTGATATGATCGCCTTCCCAGAACCAGAAACCTTCACCATCTTACCTTGGAGACCTAAAGATAAAAAGGTCGCAAGAATGTTTGCTACTATTGTAGAACCAAGCGGAAGACCTTTTGAGGGAGATCCAAGATATGTGCTAAAAAGAGTATTGGAAAGAGCTAAAAATATGGGATTTACTTTCTATGTGGGTCCTGAATTGGAGTTCTTCTACTTTAAAACATCTAATCCTTCCCCTGAGGTTTTAGATTGGGGAGGTTACTTCGATCTAATCCCAAGAGATGAGGCTATTGATTTGAGACATCAGACTGTTTTGATGCTTGAGGAAATGGGAATTGAAGTGGAGTTTACCCATCATGAGGTAGCCCCCTCTCAACATGAAATTGATTTTAGATATGCAGAGGCTCTAAAAATGGCTGATACTGTTATGACTGCAAGATTGGCTATAAAGGAAGTGGCATATCTTAATGGAGTCTACGCTACCTTTATGCCAAAACCTTTATTTGGACAGAATGGCTCTGGAATGCATGTCCATATGAGCTTATTTAAAGAGGGAAGAAATGCCTTCTTTGATCCTAATGATAAATATCATCTTTCTGATACTGCAAAGCATTTTATTGCAGGCTTATTGAAACATGCAAAAGAGATAACCCTTATTACTAATCAGTGGGTAAATTCTTATAAGAGGTTGGTCCCTGGATACGAAGCCCCCGTTTATATCTCCTGGGCATTAAGAAATAGATCAGATTTAATAAGGGTTCCTATGTATAAGCCTGGAAAAGAGGAGGCTACAAGAGTTGAGTATAGAGCTCCTGATCCTGCATGCAATCCATATCTTACCTTCGCAGTAATGCTTTCTGCAGGTCTCGAAGGAATAGAGAAGAAATATCCTCTTCCTGAGCCGGTTGAAGAAAATGTTTATCATATGAGTGAAGAAGAGAGAAGAAGAAGAGGAATAGAAAGCCTTCCTGGCAGTTTAATTGAAGCTATAGAGCTCACTGAAAAGAGTGAACTTGTTAGAAAAACTTTGGGAGATCATGTATTTACAAACTTTATAGAGAACAAAAAGATTGAATGGGATAATTACAGAAGACAAGTGACAGGATACGAGCTTGAGACTTATTTGCCAGTGCTATAAAAATTTGGGGTAGACTTTAGTCTACCCCTTTAGATTTATTAACAGCAAAATATTTAATACAAGGACAATTATAAAGGTTAAAATTAAAAGTAGCTTTTCTATACCCTTGTTGTGATATTTTCCCATTACCTTCTTACTTGATGTCAATGTGATCTGGGCAAGAATTGTAAAAGGAAGCTGTATGCTCAAAATTGCCTGACTTATAATAAGCCCTTTGAAGGTGTCCTTTAAAAAGAAAATTATTAGGGTTGCAAAGAATAAAGATGAAATAATTCCTAACCTTGAGTGGTTGTCCTTTGTGTCAAAAGGCTCATTGGAATAACCTGCCACAACAATTCCAGAAGAAATTGCTGCAGTAATAGAGGAAGAAATTCCAGAAAAAAGAAGTGCAATAGCAAAAACTAAAGAGGCAAAATTTCCTAAGAGAGGTTTTAAAGTTGCCTGAGCTGATTCAAGCTCTGTCACCTGTATGTTAAATTTATAAAAAACTTGACTTGCCACTATAATCATTGAAGAATTTATAAGAAATCCTACAAACATGGAGAATATTGTGTCAAGGAATTCATAAGAAAGTTGCTTTTGAATTACCTTTTCATCCTCAAGATTAAATTGCCTACTTTGAATAACCTCAGAATGCAAGAATAAATTGTGAGGCATAACTACAGCACCAAGAACACTCATGATAATAAGCTCAGAACCTTTTGGAACCCTTGGCACAAACCATCCTAAAATTACCTCTTTTACATTAATTCCCACAAGGAAAAGCTCTATAATAAATGAAATACCAATAAGACTTACAAATCCAATAATAATGCGCTCAATTTTTTTGTAAGAATTTGTCAAAACAAGATATACAATAAAAATACTTACAATCACAGAAGCAATTTTTATAGGTATGTTAAAAAGCATTTTCAAGCCAATTGCAGCACCAAGTATTTCCGCAAGTGCCGTAGAAACAGTAGCAAGATATGCAGTTAAAAGGACAAATCGAGAAATATTCTTAGGGAAATATTTATTTATAGATTCTGCAAGACAAAGACCCGTTACAATCCCAAGATGGGCAGAATTATGCTGAAGAATAATAAGCATTATTGTAGAAAGAGTAACCATCCACAAAAGCTTGTACCCATACATTGATCCTGCGGAGATATTAGATGCCCAATTACCTGGATCTATAAAGCCAACTGTTACAAGAAACCCAGGACCAATGTACTTAAGGATTTCTAAAGCTTCAAGCCTTGGCTTATGTTTTGAAAATAAATCTTTAACCCTCTTCATAGATTACTAATTGATTATATATAAAAAAAATAAAAATTGTATATTGACAAAAATTTTTTGTCATTATATCATATGTGCAGTTAGCACATATGTAAATAAAAGGAGGTTGATAAAAATGAAAATAGCAATTGCGTCTGATGATGGAAGGACCATTTCCTCCCACTTTGGGAGAACAAGAGGATTTGTAATTTTTGAGATTGAAGATGGAAAGGTTCTTGGAGAGGAGTATAGACCAAATACATTTACAGGACATGCTCGGGGACTCCATCATTCTGGTCATGGTCACTATGATACCCATGGAGATATTATAAACGCCTTAAGAGACTGCAATGTGGTTATCTCCCATGGGATGGGAAGAAGATTATATGACGATTTAAGATCCGCAGGTATTCAAGTTATCGTTACAGAAGAGACTGATGTAAAAAGAGCCTTAGAGCTATACCTCTCTGGCAACTTAAAAGATTTTCCTGAGCTTACTGATTAAATTTTTTAAAAGGTGGATAGAATGGATGTTGGAGATATCTACCTAATCTTTGCTTTTTCCTTTTTATTACTTTCTGCCTTAAAAGATAAGAAGAAAACAAAAGATAACGCTTGACTTTTTAATTTTATGTGCTAATATGTGCATATGAATAGATACGCAATGATATTTAAAGTGCTATCTGAAGAAAAGAGATTAAAAGTTTTGCTTCTCCTTTTAAAAAGCAAAGGGGAATATTATGTGTGTGAGATTGCAGATGCTTTGGGGGAGAATCATTATAATGTCTCAAAATATCTTTCAGAATTAAAAAGGGAGGAAATTGTAAAGGAAAGAAGAGTTGGGAAAGGGGTGCTTTATTCTATTAAAGAGCCTGACAATGAGTTCAAGAGTTATCTTTTTAAGGCTCTTGAAAGTATACCTGATGAATATATAAAAGAAAATTTGGAATTATTGAATCTGAGGACAAGATTTAGGAAGGAAAATAGATGTGTTATTTTGAAATCCCATGAATGGGAAAAAATTATAGAAAAGAGGGATCTTTTATGAAGAAAATTTGTCCTTGCTGGTGGCATGGTTATTAAATTTTAAGCCTTATAAAAATATATATAAAAAGTTCCAAGGAATAAACAAATTTTAATGCAAAGGAGGAGAAAAGAGATGTCAAAACATTGGTATCCAATTATAGACTATGAGAAATGTATATCCTGTCTCTCCTGCGTAGAATTTTGTCCTCATGGAGTTTACGAGGTAAAAGATGGAAAACCATTTGTAGCTCATCCTGAAGAATGTGTTGATTTTTGTAAGGGATGTCTAAAGGGTGCTTGTCCAGTAGGAGCAATTAGCTACTTTGGAGATAAAAAGATGGAGTTAGCAGCAGATGGAGGTGAAAAATAATGAAAGGACTACTATTATGTGTATGTCAAGGGACTTGTCCATCTTTCCAAGGAATGAACATATTTGAGATTTTAAATACCATCAGGAGAGAGGGATTAGTAGATTTTGTAGCTTTACATCCACAGCTTTGTGCTGATGACGGAGAGAACTTCTTAAGTATTCTTGCAAAGGATGGAGAAAAAATTGAGAAGTTATATGTAGCAGGATGCGATCCCAAAATGCAGGTAAAAATGTTTAGGGATGCCTTCGAAAAGGCAGGATTTGATAAAACAAAACATTATGGGGTAGATATTCGCAACATGAATACAGAGCAAGCACTTTCAGTTATAAGAGAGCTTATAAAGAATTCATAAAATTTAGGGGGAGGTTTCTTCCCCTTATCTTTTAAGGAGGTTTTTAAAATGAGTGAAGAAGTTACTCCTAAAGAAGGAGCAAATTTACTTCCTGTTTGTACAAAGGAACCAGAAAAGTTAGATATTATTTTTGTATGTGATGGGGCTGCCAGTGTTGGACAAATTGGGCATGAAGTAGGAGTTAGACTAACAAATATGAGTGGACCTGCCCGTATGTGTTGTACCAGTGCTGTTGCCGCAGGTTCGGAGCCCCATATAAATGTAGGCAAGAAGGCAAGAAGAGTTATAGTTATAAATGGATGTGCTAATAAATGTGTAACAAAGATTATGGAAAAGAATGGTATAAAAATTGATTTTGATTACACTTTAACAGAATTAGGAATTAAAAAGATTCCTACTTTGGATTTTAGTGAGGATGAAGTAGAAAAGATTGTGAATATTATTCTAAAAGACCTTACCTAATTAACTGCTCTTTTTATCAATAGAATAGCCCCCAATAAGAGAGGAATTTTTCCAAATTACTGAATGGGGGCTATTCTCTCTTTGGGAAAATATTCTTGCTACAAAAACTTCTAAAAAGATTTGTATTTATTTAAGCTCCTCTAAGAAGTCCTTTTGTAGTAAATTTTTTATTCCTTAATCCTTTCTAAAGAAAGGGGCTTATTTTTTTCTTTTTTAACCCATTTATAATGTTCATATACGAGATTCAATAATTTTTCATCAAATTCCTTTAGCTCAGATGGCAACTTCCCCTCTTCAAACATCATAAGCATTTTATCTAAAGTATTATAATCTATACCTATGGAGAATTCGTCCGTAATTCCTGGCAAAAGGTCTAGAGAGGGTGGCTTTTCAAACTAAATAATTCATCCTCTCTGCATAAAATTATAAAAGAGCCATTCTTATTCTGTGTTTTATTCTATGATAGGCAATACCTTCATAAAACCAGTTTAATTTTATATTTATTTTCTCCTTTAAAGCAAAAAATATGGGTTTTCCTAAAATTTTACTATATTCTCTATATAAATATCTAACTGCTCTCCTCTTTAAAGGTCTAAACAAAAGAAGCCACAAAGGTATAGTTTTATATACTCCTAATACCCATAAAGCCTTTGTTAGAGAGATAATTTTATAAGGAATTCCAAGGGTTTCTACAACAAGTAATGCATCCTTTTTAGAAGATGGCTCAGAATCCATCTCAGGCATTATAAGGGCAAAAACTCTCTCTTTTCCTACAGCCTCCCGAAGAAGATAAGATACAACACAGGAATCAATTCCCCCGCTTACTCCTACAACATACCCCTCTTTTCCTTCCTCTTTCAACTTTTCCCTTAAAAAATTAACTATTCTCTCCTTTTCTTTTGATATATCCATGATTAGGCGCCAGGTCTTCAAAAAATTTTTTAATTTCTATTCTACCATCCTTTTCAATGCTCTCTAAAACAATAAATTTAGGCTTTTCCCTTTTTAAAGCTAAAATTAGATTTTCAGTAGCTATACTTGCCATATTCTCTATTGCCTCCTTTGTATGAGCCCCTATATGGGTGGTAACAACAACATTATCCAAAGAAAGAAGAGGAGAGTTTTCAGGAGGCTCTTTTTCAAAAACATCAAGCCCTGCTCCCAAAATCCTTTTATCTCTTAAAGCCTCATAAAGAGCATTCTCATCAATAATTCCACCTCTTGAGGTATTAATTATTATGGCAGAATTCTTCATAAGACTAATTTCCTTCTTAGATATTAAATGGTGGGTATCCTTTGTTAATGGTACATGAATAGAAATAATATCAGAGCCTTTCAAAAGCTCCTCCATACTTACATATTTCACATTTTCCCTTTCTGCCCATGAGTAATCTGGATAAATATCATAACAAAGAATATTCAAATTGAACCCCTTTAAAAGACTTACTAATCTCTTCCCTATACTTCCCGTTCCTATAATTCCCAGAGTTTTTCCATAAAGCTCATATCCCACAAACCTTCCCCAAAAACCTTCCCTTGCCTTCCTATCGGATACATGAATATTTCTAAGTACACAAAAAATGAGTCCTAATGTGAGCTCTGCAACAGCATTACTATTTGCACCTGGTGTATTTGTAACTATAATTCCCATCTTTTTGGCAGTTTCAAGATCTATGTTATCAACTCCAACTCCATACTTAGATATAACCTTTAGTCTTTCCGCCTTCTCCAAAACCTTCTCTGTTATGGGATCTATTCCTACTATTATCCCATCTACATCCTTAATAAGGTTTATTAACTCCTCCTCCTTCAAAACCCTTTTATATGGATGTGAACTACCATCCACCTTGAACAGGTGTAGGCTTCCTGATTCATCGGCCAGACTTGCCACCATGGTTTTATCCATGGCAGTAGAGGTCCAATCTCCACAGGCGTAAATTCGGGTGGTCCCCACCCTACTACTTCTTATACATCTATATCCATAGTCTCTTAAGTTCTTTCCTGCGTTCTCGTCCCTGTCATGAACTTCTCCACATTCAGGACATTTCCATACTCTATCTCTTAATTTCAGCTCTTTATAAATGTATCCACATTTACTGCACATTTTTGACGATGGAAATGTCCTATCTGCTTCTATTAATTCCCTTCCATACCACTCTGCCTTGTACCTTAGAAAATCTATAAACCTTGCAAAACTGCTATCCAGAACATACTTCGAAAGCTTTGTCCTTGATAAACCATTTACATTCAAGCTCTCAACCACCACGACTTGATTCTCGTCTATGATGGCTTTCGATATCTTGTGCATAAAATCTTCTCTTGTATTTTTTACATATTCATGCTCTTTTGCAAGCCTTTCTCTTGCTTTCTTCCAATTCTTAGAACCTTCCTTCTTCCTCGCAAGCTGTCTCTGTAACCTTTTCAGTTTCTTTTCAGCTTTGATTAGATATCTTGGGTATTCAATCTTCAAACACTCTGAATCATTCACAACTGTTGCAAAACTTTTCAACCCTAAATCTATCCCACAAATAAAATTCTGTGGTTCTTTAATTTTATTCCTCGGGTCCTGTACATCTACAAGTATGCTCACATAATACCTGCCTGCTTTTGTTTTAACAACTGTTGCTGATTTTATTCTGCCTTCAAACCTCCTGTGAAATTCCGCTTTTATTGCACTTTTTATCTTCGGTAAATATAAAAGCCCTTTTTCAAAATCTACCCTGATTGTCTCACTTCCACTTTTGGTTTTCTGATTGTTTGTCGTGTATGACTGTTCATCTTTCTTCCTCTTGAACTTCGGAGGGCTAAAATGTTTCGGATTATTGAAATGATCCTTAAATGCTTTCTCTTGTTGAAGCTGAACATTTGCAAGAGCAAGACTATCAACTTCTTTTAAAAAAGGATACTGCCTTTTGTACTTTGCTGGAGTTATCCTTGGAATTTTCCTATCCCGTCTTAATGCTTCAAGCTTTTCTTCCAGCATCATGTTCCATACAAATCTGCAACAACCAAAGGTCTTTTCAAAAAACTCTATTTGGTCTTTGTTCGGACATATACAATACTTATATGCTTTCAACATTTCCTTTTTTTACTCCTTCAGCTGAAGCACCACCACTTGTGATAAGACAATAACTTCTTGACTAAAAATATTCCTTCCAAAGCTTTTGCTTGATTTTTAGCTTTTATGAACTTAGAAAGTGGCGTTGTAGGAGTTGCCTTGAATAGAACATGAATATAGTCTTTCTCGTGATTCCACTTAATCAGAGTTTTCAAATTTTATCATCTATTACATCTCTTCTATATAATGTTTATTAGTATCAAACTTCATAATTATCACCAGGTCTATTGTATACTAAAACAAATTATTTATCAATCGCAATTCATCTCTATCTTACAGAAGATGGAGACTCCTTTCGAGTATATTAAACTTAAAATCTATGTTTTCTAAAAATACATGAACTCTACAAAGAGGTCCTGAAAGTCTTTACGAGATGAAAGCTCAGTATATTTAACCCTTTTAGATAAGAGTTCTGCAATTTTTTTATAATGCTTATTTAAAAGTACAAGTTCTGCTCCCTTTAAGGATGAATTTCCAACTGGAATTACCTTTCTCCTTTCTATCTTAGGGATTAAACCCACCTTAATGGTATTCTCAATATTTATAAAGCTCCCAAAGGCACCTGCAAGAAAAATCTTATCCACATCTTCTACTTTTATACCTGCCTCCCTTAATAATATTTCAATACCAGACCTTATAGCGGACTTTGCCAACTGAAATTCTCTAATATCCTTTTGCAAAATCTTCACATTTCCAAGCTCTATTTCTCCGCCTTTGATTTTTCCTGTATTATCAATAAGCCCAAGTTCCAAGCCTTTTGCTACCACGTCTATTAATCCTGTCCCACACATTCCCCTTTCCCTACTTTCACCTATAGTACTAAACCGTAACTTTCCTTCATCAACCCAAACATGATCAATAGCTCCCTCTTCTGCATTCATTCCCATACTAATATTTCCCCCTTCAAAAGCAGGTCCACATGCAGTAGCGCAAGAATAAATAATATCACCACTTTTTAAAACAATCTCCCCATTTGTTCCCATATCTATAAAAATAACATTTCCATCCTCCCTCCAAAGCTGAATAGCCAATATACCAGCCAAAATATCTCCCCCAACATATCCAGATATAAGAGGGAAGGTATATATTTTAGAAAAAGGATTTATATTATGAAAATTAAGAGAAAGGGCATCAAAGGTTAGAGAAGATGTAAACACAGGAATGTAAGGAGAAAAAGATATGGATTCTGGATTTACACCAATGAAAATGTGTGTCATAGTAGGATTTCCAGATAAAGCAATCTCATATATATCCGATAATCTCTGAAAGTTTTTGAGTCTCTCCTTAATCTCAGAAACAAGAGTATAATTTAGTGTATCTATTCCTCTCTCATTCTCCATAGTATACCCAATAAGGGAAATAACATCCGCCCCAAAAACATTCAAGGGATTTCTAAAGGAGGTATTCCAGATCTCTCTCCCATTAGATAAACTTAATATTTTCATAACAATAGTGGTTGTGCCAAGATCTATGGCAAGCCCCAAAGGATCATTAAAGCTTTCTTCTCTTATATCAATGATCTCATCCTTATAAACTATGACGTTCCCTAAAAAATTATTATTTTTAAAATAATCAGGAATCTTTCTTATCAAAAAGATATTAGCAATTTTGTATTTATTATCAAAGTAAGAAAGAAGTCTATCATGATAAGAAGTTTGATTAGTAAGATCAGGCTTTTCTAATTTAAAAGCTTTAACCTTAACCTCAGGGTTAATAGGATAATAAGCTTCCAATAAAAAATTAGTAAGGATATTTATATTTCTCTCATCCTCTAAAGGGGCAACATAAACTTCATCCTCTATAAAAACCTGACATGCAAGACGCACATTATTTTTTATCTCATACTCTCTTAAAAAGGATTTTTCTACTTCTGTAAGAGGAGAAACATTACCTTTCTCTATCTTTACTTTGCACTTACCACATAAACCTTTCCCTCCGCAGGGCGCAGAAATTTTAACTTTCTCTTTTTGAAAGATTTTTAATAAATTTCTCTCATCACTTATAAACACTTTATCCTTATAAAATACTTTATAATTTTTCATTGTAATCTTTGACTGCAGAGAAGAAAGCCTCAATATTTTCTAAAGGAGTTCTATAAGGAATATCACAACCTGAAGATATCACAAAATTTTTATAATCCTTCAATTCTTCTAAGAGATTAATAGTTTTATTATAAATCTCTTTTACTTCTCCTTTCATAAATACATTAACAGGATCTAAATTGCCCATAACAATAATATTTTCAGGAACCTTTCCTATTATATCCTTTTTCAAATCTACCGCATTTCCAAAATGAAGTATTTTACTACCTGTAGATACCATAGAATCTACAAGTTTCTGAGTATTTCCACAATTATGAAGTATTACAATAAAATGTTCATCCTGCAAATTATCAGTTATTCTTTTAATATAGCTTGAAGAAAACTCATCACAAAACTTAGGAGATAAAAGACCTGCTGCCGGTTCTGCTATCAATACTCCTTTTGCTCCCAACCTCTTCATCTCTTTTCCATATGAGAGTAAAAACTCAAAAGTTTTTTCAAGAAGTTCGTGGACTTTTTCTGGCTCTTCAATAAGGTTTACCATTATTTCATTAATATCATATAACCTTATGGATAAAGAAAAGGGACCTATCATGCTTCCAAAAACAGGAATTCTTGGATTTTCTTTTAAAACCCTTTCTAAGGTTTCAAGAACAATTTTAGTTCTTTTTCTGCCAACTTCAGAAACCTTAATGTATTTTATATCTTCTAAACTACTAATTAATGGTTTTTTAACCTTTGGTACCTCTTCCTCTTCAAAATCTATACTACATCCGAATTCTTCCGCCTCTACAGAAAGGTCCATTGCAGTTGCAACTCCATACACATCAAACTTCTCCATTATCTTCATTAAACAAAGATAATGTATCTCTGAATCTGTAAGCATTTGAGCCACATTATAACCAAGGATTTTTAAAATAGGATATGTAAGAATTGGGAAAGAAAATCTTTTGGGATAGTTTTCATAAATTCTATTGATCCACTTATTCATAAAATTCCCCCTTATAAAAACGTTTTTATAATGATAACCTATAAAAACATTTTCATCAAGTATGTATGTGATAAAATATAAAAAATTGTAAATAGGAGGTGATTTTTTGCAATTTGTTAAGATTTTACTTGTATTAACCCTAATTCTTCTTCTCACAGGATGTGCTCCAAAAACTTTAGGAGGTGAAGAGGTGATTATTTCAGGAGAATTTGATGCTCAAATAACAATTGATTCATCTTCTGAAAGAACCCCAATAAGTCCATATATTTACGGAGCTAACCAAGATATAGAAGGAGTAAACCATACAGCAAGAAGAATTGGAGGAAATAGATTAACAGGATATAATTGGGAAAATAATTGTTCCAATGCAGGTTCAGACTGGTACCATAGTAGCGATTATTATCTCCCATGGGTAATGGGCATACCTCAAAACCAATATAACATTCCTGCCATTGTGATACAAAAGTTTCATGAAAAGTCCTTAGAGATAGGGGCATACAGTGCTGTTACCTTACAGATGGCAGGATATGTAGCAAAGGATGCTAACGGAGAGGTTAAGGAGAATGAAACTGCTCCCTCCCCAAGATGGGCAGAAGTAAAATTCAAAAAGGACTCTTCTCTATCTCTTACTCCAGATACATCAGATAACTATGTTTATATGGATGAGTTTATAAACTTTCTCACAAATAGATATGGTAGAGCAAATACAAATAATGGAATAAAAGGATACTTACTTGATAATGAACCAGATCTATGGAATTCCATCCATCCAAGAATTCATCCTAACCCTGTTACATGTGATGAATTAATATCTAAATCTGTATCCCTTGCGCAGGTTATTAAAGAAATTGATCCGTATGCAGAAGTATTTGGATACGAATCCTATGGATTCATGGGATTTCTTAGCCTACAGAATGCTCCTGATTGGTCCAGTGTAAAAAGGAAATCATAGATGGTTTATAAGCTATTACTTAGAAAAAATGAGAGAAGAGTCTCAAAAAGCTGGAAAGAGGCTTTTAGATGTACTTTCTCTCCATTGGTATCCAGAAGCAAGAGACCCAAATGGAGTAAGAATATGTTTTGATGGAGAAAACAATACAAGCCCAGAGATGAGATATGCAAGAATGCAAGCCCCAAGAACCTTATGGGATCCAACTTATAAAACTACACAAAAGGGACAAATTACAGCAGGAGAAAACAGTTGGATAAATCAATGGTTTCCTGAATATCTACCTATACTAACAAATATAATAAACGATATAAACACATACTATCCAGGGACAAAACTTGCTATTACAGAATTTGATTATGGAGGAAGAAATGATATATCAGGTGGAATTGCCCTTGTAGATGTGCTTGGTATTTTTGGAAAGTATGGAGTATATCTTGCCACAAGATGGGGAGATAGTGGAACCTACGCAAAAAGCGCCTATAACATATATCTGAACTATGATGGAAAGGGCTCAAAATATGGAGATACATGTGTAAAGGCAGAAACCACAGATGTTGAAAACTTACCTGTATACTCAGCTATTCACGGAGAATCTGATAATAAATTACACATTATCATAATAAATAGAAATTTAGATAAAGTAGGAAAAGTAAGTATAGTTATTAATAATGCAAGCAAAAACTATTCTACTTCAGTTATATATGGTTTTGACTATTCATCTCCTGAAATAAGAAAAATGGGAGAGGTAAATAATATTCAAAACAATAGCTTCCAAATAAATATTCCACCTCTCACTGTTTACCATTTAGTATTGGAATAGTCATTTAAAATACAGGGAGGGGGGTCAACTCCATTGGTTTGATATGAGCCCCCTTTATTAAGGCTATTCCTAAAGATATATCTATCCAATCTTCTTCTAATACTTCTAAAAACCCTTCATCATACCAATTTAAGAAATCAGATTGGCTCCAAGAAAAAATAGCAACTTCCCTATTAACCCCGTCAAAGATTGTTCTTCCTATTACTTCTCCGATTTTGTTAAAACTATCCCATATCTCCATAACATTTGGAATTGGGAAAATTTTAGGTTTTATAAAATATTTCTCTCCATTTATGGTCCATAGATCATAGAGGGAGTAAAAAACTCTGGGATGAGAATTTATATTTATAACGCTTACACCAAACAAATCTTTTACCTTCAAATAAACAGGAGCTAGAGCCCTTAACTTTCCAAGTCTTTTTACAAAATGAGTAACAATATTTCTATTTTCATCCTTTGCAAAAGCAACAAATTTACCATCATAAGAAAAAATATTAAAAGAGGCAAAAGGACTTAGTACTCCAGAATCTCTTTTTATTATAAACTTTGTATCTTTAAAGATCATGGTTTATTATAATATGAAATTTTCTATAATCAAAATATGATTAATTTAAGATTTCATCATCTTTTATGTTTTCTTGGATTTAGAGGATTAGGATATGGAGAAAACTTTGTAGAAAATTTCAAGAAGATATATACAAAAGTTATCTTTGAAAACACCAAAATAAATCTTATTTTAGATCCAGATTAAATATGTAAGGGCTGTCCTAATCTCATAAACAGTGTGTGTAAATTTGAAGATAAGGTTAAAAAATTAGATACAAAGCTCTTGGAGTTTTTGAAGAAAAATGGATTTACAAACTTCCATAACATTTTACCAAGCGAGGTTTACACTATTTTAACTAAACTTTCCATAGAAGAATTTGAAAATATCTGCAGAGATTGTGAATGGTTCAAATTAGGATATTGTAAGGAAGGACTCATTAATTTAAAAAAACAAAAATAATTAGAAAGTGAGGGAAAAATATACTCTCTTTTTTAAAATTTTCCCTCTTGACAATGTTAAGGTATTGTAAAAGCTATGTTTTAGAAATAGATGTTTTCTAAAAGAAAGATTTTAACATAATTTTAATAAGGGTTGATTTTTTGAATGGATTTGGTATAATATAATTGCCACAGGCATCAAGGGGTCCGATGGAGGACCGTGGCAAGGCTCCCTGTGGCGGAGTAGGTCTCCTGACCTTTGGGAAAGGGGAAGTAGAGTTTCCCTGATTACTGAAGGAGATAAAGGAGGCTGAAAGCAAAGGGGGTGATTGCCATGAAAATCCGGAGGGTCCGTTGAGCCTGTGGCTTCTTTTTTTATAAACTCAAACCTTCCCCATTTCTAATAATCTGGTATAATATCTCTGTGGTACAGGTAATACTTAAGAAAAATGAACATAAAAATGTAGTAAAGGGTTTTCCCTGGATCTACTATAATGAGATAGATAAAATAATTGGCGAATACGAACCTGGGGATATTGTAGATATTTTGGATTCAAGCAAAAGTTTCATTGGCAGGGGATATATTAACCCAAAATCTAAAATTACAGTTAGAGTACTCACAAGAAAAGACGAGGAAATTAACAAAGACTTTTTTTATAGAAGAATATTACAAGCATGGGAGTATAGAAAAAAAGTAGTAGATACTTCTTCATGTAGAGTAGTGTTTGCGGAGGCAGACTTTTTACCAGGACTGATAATTGATAAGTTTGAAGACATTTTTGTAATTCAAACCTTAACCTTAGGAATTGACAGGTTTAAAGATGTAATCGTGGATGTTCTGAATGAAATCTTTAACCCAAGAGGAATTTATGAGAGAAATGATGTATCCGTGAGAGAAATAGAAGGGCTTCCTCTTCAAAAGGGATTTCTTAAAGGCAACTTTGATACAAAAATTTTGATTATGGAGAATGATGTAAACATTCTTGTAGATGTAGAAAACGGTCAAAAAACTGGATACTTCTTGGATCAGAGAGAAAATAGAGCTATGCTAAAAAATATTGTTAACAATGCTGAAGTATTAGATGCATTCTGCTATACTGGATCCTTTGCCATTCATGCTTGCAAATATGGAGCGCAAAAGGTGACGGCAGTTGATATATCTTCAGACGCATTAGAAATTGCCAAAGAAAATGCTAAAATAAATAGCTATGAAGATAAGATTGAGTTTATTGAGAAAAATGTTTTTGATCTACTAAGGGAATATCATAAAGAAAAAAGGCAATTTGATGTGGTAATCTTAGATCCTCCTGCTTTTACAAAATCTCAAAAGACTGTAGCAGATGCTTTAAGAGGATATAAAGAAATAAATTTAAGAGCCATGAAAATATTAAGAGAGGGAGGATTCTTAATAACCTGCTCCTGTTCTCAGCATATCACAAGGGAACTTTTTGAACAAGTTATTGAGTCTGCCAGTGAGGATGCTAATAGAATTTTAAGGCTTGTAGATTTTAGAACTCAGGCAAAAGACCATCCAATACTTCTCTCATACCCTGAATCCTACTATTTAAAATGTGCCATATATCAGGTGCTTAAAAAAGATTGAAATGCTAAATATGTAGTGCTAACCTTTGACGATGGACCAAGTATTGACCCAGATCTAACTCCCAAAGTACTTGATGTTTTAGAAAAGTATAATATTTCAGCTCCCATCTTAGAAAGAGCAAAAAGACTTGGCTGTGAATTTGGTAACCATTTAGTATACAGGGCAAACACCAAGATTTTTCCGACCACCAAATCTCGCTGTGAATAACCTGATGTTTGAATGCATATACCTCACCCTACGCCTCAAACTTTAGAAATAATTATTCCTGAATTATTAAAGCAAGGATATAAGTTTTTGACCTCCTCTCTGCCTCACAGAGACGAGGATTCCTGACAGCTCGATTCAGGCTGTCTTCCCAGCAGAATTTCTCATCCACGGATGGGTGTTCCATTCTACTGGGCAACGCAGGTGCCATCTGAATCTCACACCTGTGGGGCAGGCCAATCGCCCTACTACCAGGAATTTTATCCCTGTATACTTTTTGTAGATGTTTATAGCCCCAACTCCGTCCCTGTGGTACCTAAATCCACATTCTCCGCATTCATAGTTCCTGTTTCGTGGTTTGTTTTTACTTCCGCATACAGGACAAACTTGTGATGTGCCATTCTCCTTTACATACACAATATCTATCCCTACAAACCCTGCTTTCTCTCCTATCCTTCTTGCCACTTTTCTAAACATCCATTGATGAATTTTCTGATTTGCTACCTTCCCATACTTCGCTTCATTTCTTATACCTTTTAAATCACCTATCACAATTGTTCCTATGTTATTTTTCACACAATACCCTATCAAATGGGATGTATATTTTTCCAATACATCCCTGATTTGATTTCTGATTTTCTTTAAAATTTTTCTCTTGGCTCTCTGGAGTCTTTTCCATCTCTTTGAGCCTTTCTTGCATTTGGACAGTTTGTTTTGTATCTCCCCAAGTTTCTTGTTTCTGTATCTTATCAGCGAATTCAAAATTCCACCATTGTATATTGTTACTCGTTTCCCATCAAAGCATGTCATCGGATGTATTATACCAAGATCTATTGCAATTGTTTGGGCTTTTTCAGAGTTTACCTGCTTTTTTGGAAATTCTACTACTACATGCATATAATACTTGTTCTTATCTTTATGGTAGATAAGTTCTGCATACTTAGGTCTTGCTTCAAAATCCTCAACTTTTATTACTATCCTTTCTGCTCCTTTCATGTTTGAAAAAATTAGATTGCTACCTTCTTGTTTTATCGCTGAGCTTTTAAAACATACTTTGTTGTACTTCTTACTTTTGTATGGTACTCTTATCTTTGAAACATCTTTATTTTTCTTTTCTGTTTTCTTAACCTTTTTTAGGGTTGCAGTATATGCTGTCCATGCTTGTTGATATGCCGCCTGTTTGCTCTGACTGTGCAGTATAAAACCTTTCTTATGTATCCACCATTCCATGTATCTGTCAAATGTCTTTCTTGAAATCTTTATGGCTTTTTTATTCATTCGTTTCAGAAAACTTACAGCTTTGGAGTAGATTTTTCCAGACTGCTGGGAAAGTTGTTTTGCAAGGTTTTGATACTCTTCTGTAACTGGCACAATATATGTCTTATCCATCTTCCTCTACCTTCTTACTTCAGGGTCTTTTAGAAACTTAGCATGTCGTGTTGATTTGTAGGTATTCATTTTCGGTTCTCATTTTCAATAATTGCATTCATCCCCACCTGAAAGGACGAGACTTTCTACAAAATTTTTTGTAACTCTATCTAAGCTCTTTGAAATTAAAGGAATTAACCCCACCCCCAAAGACAAGAAATTATGGGTCTACGTACAATAGGCTTGAATTTATTTTTAAACTTCTTCTAAGAGACTTGTAAAGGTATCGTGATGATCTTCTTCTTCCTCAAGAATGTCCTCAAATATTTTGGCAGTAGTAATATCTCTCATCTTTCTTATCTTGTTCCAACATTTCCTTTAAAGTTTTTCCAACAAATATTTTTTCTGCATGTTTCATTTCTTGGATTGCAACAGTTTCTCTTCCAAACGCTCTTTAACCCTCTTAATAAACTCTTCTGTGTATACATATCTTTCCACTTTGGGCTCTGCTAATGGCTGAATATCCTTTGTCATTATACCACTTTCTATGGTCTCAATAACAGCCCTTTCTAACTTATCCGCAAAATCACATACTTCTTTTGTATTATCTAATTCTCCCCTTTTTCTTATACCTCCTGTCCACGCAAAAATTGAGGCGGTTGGATTTGTAGAAGTAGGATTTCCTTTTAAATATTCGTAATAATGCCTTCTAACAGTTCCATGGGCTGCCTCAAACTCAAACTCTCCTTCAGGAGAAACCAAAACAGAAGTCATAAGTCCTAAGCTTCCAAAACCTGCTGCTATCATATCTGACATTACATCTCCCTCGTAGTTCATACATGCCCACAAAATTCCACCCTCATGTTTAATGATCTGTGCTACTGCATCATCTATTAAAAAATATCTATAACTTATTCCTACTTTTTCAAAATCCTCTTTTCTTTTATCTACCTCTTCCTGAAAAATCTCCTTAAAATAACCATGGTATACCTTAGATATAGTATCTTTAGCGGAAAACCAAAGATCCACTTTTTCACTTAGAGCATAATTTATACATGACCTTGCAAAACTCCTAATGGATTTTTCTGTATTATGGAGGACCATAAATACACCATTTCCATCAAATTTATGCACAATATGAGTCTCTTCTCCTCCATTACTAAGAAGAACCTTTAATTCCTTTTCTCCCTCCACTTTATACTCAAAGGCACTGTAAATATCTCCATAGGCATGCCTACCAATTATTATGGGCTTTTTCCATGTTCTTACAAAGGGAGGAATGTTTTTAACAATGATAGGTTTTCTAAAGACTGTACCATCTAAGTAAGCTCTTATAGTTGCATTAGGACTTTTCCAAGCCCTTTTTAAATTATATTCTTTTACTCTTTCTGCATCAGGTGTTATTGTGGCACACTTAACTCCAACTTTATACTCCTTAATCGCTTTAGCCGCCTCTAAGGTAACCTGATCATCAGTCTTATCCCTATTTTCTATACCCAAATCAAAATATTTAATAGGAATGTCCAGATAGGGGAAAATGAGCTCTTTCTTTATCATGTGCCACATAACCCTTGCCATTTCATCCCCATCTAATTCTACAATCGGATTTTTAACCTTTATCAAATCTAATCCCTCCTCAAATTTTACAATATATTAAAGGTTTGAAGAGCATCCTCAAATATGGGAAGATATTGATCATAATTTGCTGTGGTGGAAGTAAAAGTAATAGCATAAAGTTTGCCATTCTTAAATATGTAAACTTGTTTCTGCTTTAGAGAAAATATCTGATATTCAAAAGTATATTCTATTTCATAAGCCTTAAGATTATTTACTAATATTTCTTTCTGGGAAACTATATTAAAGGAATCGAAACTTGCAGAGAGCTCTTCTAAAACTGCTTCTAAAAAGCTATCAATATTAGAATAAAAATCTTCATCGCTGAGACCTTCAACAGGAGTCACCCCAATGTTTATATTAGTTGCAAAACCAAAATTTATAGGTCCTCTAAATATAACAGCAACTCTATATGGACTTCCTTCTAATACCTCCCAGCCCTCAGGTGGAACAATGGAAAAACCATTTTTCTCATCCACATAGGCTTTTGTCTCTGCAAAGGCAAAACTTAGAAGAAAAAGGATTAAAAAAATAGGTATTATATATTTTCTCATTTTACCTCCTCCTAATTTTCTTAGAATTATACCATCTTATCTTTAAATTATCCTTCACATATTTTAAATCCTTTGAAGTTTTGAATCTAACCTCATAATCCTCTTTCGGATAAAGATGGAAGTAATTATCCTCCCATTTTGCTCCATCAAGCTCTAAGGCTACAAATAATGCAGTTACTTTTGAATTAAGCCTTATAACATACTCATCCTTTTGTTTCCTTATCTCATACTCAACTTCTGCCTTAGGAAGCTTCAAATGTTTAAATTCCGCAAAGAAATACTCATTTCTATCTACAATCTCTCCATCCTTAATAAGCCTTACAACAATAAACTCATTATAAACTTGAGGTTTATACCTAAAGGAGAAAACTTTTATACTACTATTTGCAGGTATAGTACAATTAACGGTATAGCTTCTTTTCCTTCCGCCTCTAAAGCTTAAAACATCTATTTTAAGCTTTCCTTCAAAATCCTTTAAAGTATCATTTATTCCATAGATGATGATCTCTCCCTTATTTTCTTTAATTGTGACCTTTATATCTTTCAATGCCCTCTTTAAAAAGTAATAAGCAGGCTTCTCCCTCTTATAGTAGTCTATAATGCTCCATGAGACTACAGGCCAACAATCATTCCATTGCCACACTAAAGCTCCTGATGTATTAAACTTATTGCTTCTCCAATGTTCCATTCCAGTTTTCACTGCCAAGCCCTGTACTATCTGAGTAAGATATATATAATCTTCCATATCTGATGTGATAGGGAAATGCTCTGCCAAAAATCTTATGATCCTTTCTGTGCCATTTATCTGCTTGTTATGAAATTCCATCTCCATACTTTGAGGATAATATTCATCAAGAGATGAGAGAAAATCAATAATAGTTTCCTTATGAGGAGGCGCCTGAAAACCAAACTCACTTATAAACTTTCCATTATCTTTTAAGTAACCTTTATAATCTTGCCATCCTGCCCAAACTATCCAATTATGCCTATCTCCTTCCTTTTCACTATTTGGATCTTTTCCTCCATAGGGACTACTTGGCCAATAGGGTCTCGTTAAATCAAGCCTGGCACAAACATCAGGAAGAACCTTATGATAAATGATCTCTCCCCAGAACTTTTCTCTTTCTCCCCACCAATGGGCATAAAAGCCCCAATCATTCTCATTATTTCCGCACCAAATCACAATTGAAGGGTGATTTCTCAACTTTTTTATGATGATCTCTGCCTCTTCTTCTACCTTCTTTAGAAATTCCTCATCCTCTGGATATTCTGCACAGGCAAACATAAAGTCCTGCCATACCATTATCCCTAACTTGTCACATAAATCATAGAAGATCTCATTCTCATAGATTCCTCCGCCCCAAACCCTAAGCATATTAACTCCAATTTCCTTCGCCCTTAAAAGTAGCTCCTCATAATCTTTTTCTTTTAAGCGGGGAATAAAGGAGTCTGAAGGAATCCAATTGGCTCCTTTTGCAAATATGGGAATATCATTCACATAAAAAGTAAAACAACTTTCATCATTTTGATCTTGAGTTACTAAATCTACCTTCCTTATAGCAAACTTCTGCTCTTTCCTATCTAAGATCTCTCCCTTCTCATCTACTAAAACCAACTGAAGAGTATAAATGGGTTGATCTCCATATCCATTGGGATACCAAAGTTTTGGATTTTCTATAATCAAAGGTATTTTTACAATGATCCTTCCTTCTGGAAGAGTAAATCTCAACTTTTTATCTAAAATAGGCTTATCTAAAGAAATTCTTAGTGGCACATCTATAGTAGCATTCTCCTGGAGCTCCATCTCAAGTTCCAAATTAATTTGGGCTCTTCCCTCCATGATCCCTACAGGAATCCATATATCTCTGATCCTTGCCTTCCTCCAAGCCCTTATATAAACAGGTCTCCATATACCAGAGGTGGCAAGTCTTGGTCCCCAATCCCAACCAAAAGAATACTGGGCTTTTCTTCCAAATACACGAGGTGCAAATTCTCCCCCTCTTAACTCTACTGGATAATTCTTAGCCCTTTCTTCCAATACCCTTTTAGGTGAGTGGAAAAGCACTTCTAATGTATTTTCTCCTTCTTTCACATAGGGCTTAATGTTGAAACTCCATGGAATAAACATATTGTCAGTTTCTCCAACCTTTTGTCCATTCAAAAAGATCTCAGAAAAAGTATCAAGACCTTCAAAATAAAGCTCTAAATTGGGGAATTCAAGAAATTTTTTATCAAGATTAAAAGTTTTTCTATAGATCCAATCTTCCTCTTCTACCCATCTAACCTCTAATTCATTTAGCCCAATAAAAGGATCAGGGATTAAATCATTCTCTAATAGATCAAGATGCACACATCCTGGCACTTTTGCAGAATACCATTTAGAATCATCTTTCCTCTTAAAAAGCCATCCTCCATTAAGATCAAGCAACTCCATAAATCCCTCCACAAAACGAGATGTTTTTTTTGATTATAACATAAAAAGCTTAGCGGGAATAATAAGTTAAGGCATAATTTCCACTTTCCTCTAACTTATAATAAATATTTTGATAATTATTACTCGCCTCTACCCAATTCCAAATATCATCCCAATTAGTATAAGAAGGTTGCCATTGAATAGCTTGATAGGGTTTGTTATTGTATGGACAAATCAAGGTTTCAGAAAAATATTCACTATTATATAGAAAATACGTAGTAAAAGCCCATGCGTCTTGGGAATAAGTTTTGTACTTTAACTTGTAAATTTCTAACCCTTCTTTTATTAGTTTCATGTTATGAAGCTGTGCATTTCTTTTTGCCTGATGAATAGCATCAAAATATAAAGGAAGGGCAATTGCGGATAAGATTCCTAAAATCAAGATTACTACCAAAACCTCTAATAAAGTAAATCCATCTCTCATAAATTCCCCCTATTGTTTTTTAATAGAGAGAGCCCTCTTGGGATTATCTATTAATAACTTTTGAGAAAGAGCCTTAGAAAAATATTTTTCAAGCTCTGGAATAAGTTCTTTCTCAATGGTTGTGTAGGGTCTAAACCTTTCTTTACCTCCATCCTTTTCTCCAACATTATACCAACCTGCATCATGAGAGATCAAAAGCCTATCTTCAACCCCTTTTTCTACAGCCTTTCTAATTAAATCAACATGGTATTCTAAAGGTCTTCCTCCAACTGAATCAAACTCTATAAAACACCCTTCCTCTGCCAAATTCCATATAACCTCTTTTTCTATACCATCCGCATGAACTATGATCAGAGAAGAAGTGGGAACATCATAATCTTTTATAATAGACAAAACCTCCAAAGCACATTGAGCTTCTCCTGTATGGCATGCTATAGTAAGCCCTGTCTCATGATAGGTAAGACAAGCACTTTTCACAATTTTCTTCTCTATTTCTCTCAATGGTCCTGGGTCAACACCAATTTTTATGAACCCAGGTCTGACACTCCCATTTATACCATTCTTCCATTCTTCTATCCAAATGTTAGAAATTTCCTTCTCAGTCATATCATAGGCAAATCTCGGAATATATTTATCATTTCCTGCACAATAAAATCCTGTATTTGTAATAATATTCAAGCCTGACATATTAGAAAGCTTTAAAAGTAATTCTGGATCCCTTCCGATATAAGCAGGAGTACAATCTACAAAAGTCTTATAACCCAATTCTTTTATCTCTAATAAATAGGGAAGAACTATCTCAACAACCTCATCTATAAAATATCCCTTATCCTTGCTAAACTCTGCTCCTCTAAAATCTACCAAGATGTGCTCATGAATTAGGGTTTTCCCCAAATCATCATCCTCTATTTTCCCTCTCACAGTCATTATCATAAAAATTCACCCTTTTTGAGTATTATAACTATTTCTAAAAAATAATTCAAATAGAGAGATAGAGTGCCTTTATTTTTCCACGATGAATTTTATTAATTCCAGCATTTTGTAATTCAAAATCCAATCAATATTTCTAATAGAATGGAGAATTTGTCCTTTCATTTTAATCCAAGCAGGACCATCGGTAACCCATATGAAGGAGATATTTAGATTTCTTGCTAAATTAGATAATTCTTCATAACTTTCTGATATAGATATTTCCTTACTCCCTGATATATTATAAAAACTGCACTCAACAATTGCTATTGGTCTTTCTAAATTATCTTTATAAATAGTAAAATCATGAGTTTTAGTCTTGAATTTTGTATGTTGTTTATATAATGA
The DNA here is from genome assembly GCA_002878375.1 of Dictyoglomus sp. NZ13-RE01. Taxonomy (NCBI): domain Bacteria; kingdom Pseudomonadati; phylum Dictyoglomota; class Dictyoglomia; order Dictyoglomales; family Dictyoglomaceae; genus Dictyoglomus; species Dictyoglomus sp. NZ13-RE01. The sequence goes on along the minus strand of NIRF01000009.1, from coordinate 62,711 downwards.
AAAATTTGTATCATTCCTTAATATTTTATAAGATCTAAGAATTTTTCTTAGCTTTCCCTCTACCATATCTTCAAAAATCTTTCCACTTCTATTTTTCCTTGCATTTGTATCAATACCCACTTCTACACCCATTAGATAATCATATAAATCCTTTATCTCTGAGAATAGAGCCAATACCCCTACCTTCTCAACAAATTCTGTTATTTTTTGAAGGGAAGTTTCATCAATATTATTAATATCTAAATCTATCCTAATAAGTTCCTCTAAATCAGGATCAAAAATATCTATATGGGAATTTTTTATTCTTTCCGCAATAAGTACCGGAATTACTTTAACTACCCTTGGATATTCCTTTATTATTTCTATAAACCTTTCTTTTCTCTGATTAGAAGGAACCCGAGAAAGAGTATTTAATAATGATATTTCATTGAGATATCTAAATATGTTCTCTTTGACCTTTTCCCAATCTACAAAATATTCATAAGTTTTATTGCTTGGAAGAAGGGTACTAAAAAAGTAATTTGCATATTCATCAAGGCTGTTAAATCCTAACTTTTTGTATTTATCTGGCTCTTTCACCATTTAATACTAAACTTGTACTTTTTATATTCTTTTGTATCTTCAGGTTTTCTAAATACAAATATATGTTCATGAGAAATTAGGTAAAAATCATAATTTCTAAAACTCCATTTTTCTCTTGTAGTCTTCATATTCCATTGGACCTTTATAATATCTTCCTTCAAAATAAAACCAACATCTAAAAAAACTTCCATAACTCTAAAAGCAAGAGGAATATAATGCTTGTGTTTCCTTGTATCTCCAATTAATATGGCACATATCTTACCAGGCTTTAATACCCTAAAAGCCTCTTCAGCAACTTTTCTCATTTCAAGTAAATACTCTTCAAGGGGAAGCTGTGATAAATCATTCTCAAGCCTATTCTTTTTTGAATAAGAGATTATATTAGCATAGGGAGGGTGAGTGGCTATAAGATCTATACTGTCATTTTCAATTTTATCTAAATTTCTCGCATCTCCAAAGTAAGTTTTAATAATAGGCTCTTTATACTCCTCTAAAAGGGGATTGTAGGAAAAATTCAGTCTGTCTCTTGCCAACATAACTGCACTTAAATTTATATCTACCCCTATAGCATTTCTTCCCAAAAGCTTTGCCTCTACCAAAGTAGTTCCACTTCCCATCATCTGGTCCAAAATCCAATCTCCCTTTTGAGAATATTTTAATATTAGGTTTCTCGGGATGTAAGGGGACCAATTCCCTCTATAATCTCCCACATGGGTAGCCCAGCTTCCTCTCTCTGGAAAGCTCCAAACGGTACTTTTTTCTAATTCATACTCCTCAGGGGGAGAAAAGCTCTTAATATTCCAGGTTTTCCTTAGCTTTATCTGAACATCTTCAATAACAATGATGTCATTTTCTTTAATAAACTCAAGATATTCCTCTTGAGTTACCTCTTTCATCTCTACGTATTTATTTTCTTTTGTAGCTTTCCTTCGTATTATCTTCATGTTTTTATATTAACAAAAAATTTATAGCTTTTCAAACTATAATCCTACTCCCTTTATTTTTCACACAAAAATGGTATAATTCGTATCAAAAAAGGAGGAGATTAAAGAATGGGAGAGATAAGGAACAATATATTGGAGCTAATAGGAAATACTCCTCTTGTTAGGCTGAATAAAATTGTTGATGAAGATATGGCAGAGGTTGTAGCAAAAATTGAATTTTTCAATCCTGGTGGAAGTGTAAAGGATAGAATTGCTTTAGCAATGATTGAGTCTGCAGAAAAAGAAGGCTTATTAAAAAAGGGTTCTGTAATTATCGAGCCTACCAGTGGAAATACAGGAATTGGACTTGCAATGGTATGTGCTGTGAAAGGATACAAATGTATATTAACGATGCCTGAGACTGTAACTATTGAGAGAAAAAAAATATTAGAAGCCTATGGTGCAGAGGTAATTTTAACACCATCTTCTGAAGGTATGGCGGGAGCAGTTAAAAAAGCAGAGGAACTTCTAAAAGAAATTCCAAATAGTTTTATGCCCCAGCAATTTAAAAATCCCGCAAACCCTGCCATCCACAAAAAAACTACTGCTATTGAAATATGGAATGCTGTGGATGGGAAAATAGATGCCTTTGTAGCAGGAGTAGGTACTGGAGGAACCATTACAGGAGTTGGGGAATTTTTAAAGGAGAAAAATAAAAATATTAAGATAGTTGCTGTTGAGCCTGAAAAAAGCCCTGTTCTTTCAGGAGGAGCTCCAGGTCCCCATAAGATTCAAGGGATAGGAGCAGGATTTATCCCTGATGTACTCAATTTAAAGATCATTGATGAGATCATTAAGGTAAGTGATGAGTCCGCCATAGAAACTGCCAAAAGTCTTGCTAAAAAGGAGGGCATCTTTGTAGGTATATCCGCAGGTGCCAACACTTTTGCTGCATTAAAAGTAGCAAGGGAGCTTGGAAGAGGGAAAAGAGTGGTGGTTATCCTCCCAGATACAGGAGAAAGATATTTATCAGTCTTCTCCAACGGAGGATAACTCCACTTCACTGAACTGGCTCATATAAAGATTGTAGTAAAAGCCCCTCTTTCTTAATAGTTCTTCGTGGGTACCCCTCTCAATTATTTCTCCGTGGTTTACCACGAGGATTAGATCTGCATTTTTTATGGTGCTTAGCCTATGAGCTATAATAAAACTTGTTCTTCCCTCCATTAGTCTAAGCATGGCGGATTGTATGTATCTTTCTGTCATAGTATCTACGTTGCTGGTTGCCTCATCTAAAATTAATATCTTAGGATCCGCCAAAATAGCCCTTGCAATAGCAATGAGCTGTCTTTGTCCCTGACTAAGGCTTCCTCCATCTTCAGAAAGTACAGTATAATAGCCTTTTGGCAGGCTCAAGATAAACTCCTCTGCATGTGCAAGCCTTGCAGCTTCTTTTACTTCCTCATCAGTAGCAGAAAGTCTTCCATATCTAATATTTTCCATTACTGTTTCTGAAAAAAGATAAGTATCTTGTAAAACAATACCCAAATTAGCCCTTAAACTACTCTTCTCTATCTTTCTAATATCTATTCCATCTAATAATATACTTCCCTCATCTACATCATAAAAACGTGCAATTAAGCTTGCTATAGTTGTCTTTCCAGCTCCTGTTGGACCTACGATGGCTATTTTTTGACCAGGAAGAGCCCTAAAATTAATATTTTTTAGCACTGGTACACCTGGCTTGTAGGAGAAATAAACATTTCTAAATTCTACCTCTCCTTTTACCTCTTTTAACTCTATTAAGTTTTTATCATCCTCTTTCTCTTCCTCTTCCGCCATAACCTCAAAGATTCTCTCTGCACTTGCAATGGCGGACTGTATCATATTAAATTGGTTGGCAAGTTCATTTATTGGTCTTGTAAATTGTCTTGAGTAACTTAAAAATACAGAGATAGTTCCAATGGATATGAGTCCCCTGAAGGCAAACCAACCGCCAAATCCTGCAATAATAGCAAAGCTTAGGTTATTAAGAAGGTTCATAATAGGACCAATAATACGTGAATAAATCTGTGCCCATACTCCTACCCTTCTCAGCTCCTCATTTACTACAGAGAATTTTTCATACTCTTTCTTCTCCCTATTGAATATTTTTATAATCTTAAGTCCTGAAACATCCTCTTCAATTATGCTATTCAATTTACCTAATATCGATTGATTAGCATAAAATAAATTTCTTGTCCTTCGTGAAATAAACTCTGTTACAAAAATAGTAAGAGGAATAGTAATCATACTTATAAAAGTAAGGGTTACATTTACCCTTAACATCATAATAAAGATTCCTGCTAAGGTTATAATCCCTGAAAACATCTGGATAATGCTATTTCCCAGTACAAAACCAATATTATCTATATCATTGGTAAACCTACTCATAATATCTCCATAGGGTCTCAGATCAAAATATTTCAAGGGAAGTGCATGAATCTTATTAAATAAATCCTCTCTCATTTTAAAAACAAGCCTTTGTGTAGTATCCAGCATTAAATACCCCTGAATCCAAGCCAAAACTGCCCCTAAAACATATATTCCTCCAAGAAATAATAAAAAGTTAAAAAATCCCTCAAACCTCTTTGGCACTATATAATTATCAATTGCTTTTCCAATTAGGAATGGTCCTAAAATTCCCAGCAAGGAAGAAATCAATACTAAAAGAAAAGCAATAAGTAATCTAACCTTAAATATACCTAAGTAACCAATTAATTTTCTAAGGGTTCCCCATGGATCCTTTACCTTAACATCCGTATAACTCCTTAAAGGTGGTCTTCCACCTGGTCCTCTAAATATGGGTCCTGGTCCCATCCTTCTCTGATCACGCATACTCTATTCCCTCCTCACCAAGCTGCGACTTAAAGATCTCCTGATATACCTTGTTACTCTTCAAGAGTTCTTCATGCTTTCCTATTCCTGATATTCTTCCCCTATCCATCACAATAATCTTATCCGCATTCATAACAGTACTTATTCTTTGTGCAATAATAAAGGTTGTAGAATTTTTCATGATTTCCTTTAATCCTCTCAAAATCCTTTGCTCAGTAGCAAAATCTACTGCAGAGGTACAATCATCAAGAATAAGGATCTTAGGCTTTCTAATGATGGCTCTTGCAATGGCAATCCTTTGTTTTTGTCCTCCTGATAGTGTAACTCCTCTTTCTCCAATAACAGTATCATAACCTTGTGGTAAATTCATGATGAAATTGTGGGCTTGGGCAATCTTTGCAGACTCTATGACTTCTTCTGTTGCATCTTCTCTCCCAAATAATATATTCTCCCTAATGGTCCCTGTAAAAAGAATAGTATCTTGAGGCACCATAGCAATTGAACTTCTAAGTCCCTCCAGATCATAATCTCTAACATCCACATCATCAATCAAAACCCTTCCAGAAGAAACATCGTATAACCTTGGTATCAGATTTACTAACGTAGATTTACCTGAGCCTGTAGTTCCAATAATAGCAACAATCTCTGAGGGCTTAGCAATAAAAGAAATATCTTTTAAAACATACTCATCACTGTTATAACTAAAATAAACATGATCAAAAACAACTTCTCCCCTCTCAATGGTCTTTTTTACAGGTTTTTCCTTACTTTCAATGGAAACTTTCTCATCTAATATCTCATTTATTCTTTCAACAGAGGCAGATGCCCTTGATATAAACATCAAAATGTTTCCAATCATCATAAGAGAAAACATAATCTGCATCATGTAATTTATATATGCCATGATCTCTCCTACCTGCATGGTGCCACTTTTTACCTGAAATCCTCCATACCACAAAACAAAAATCATACTGAAATTCATCACCAACATAAAAAGAGGCATACCATATACAGTTAATCTTATGGCTCTCTTAACCGCATTCATTAGCATTTCATTTGCCTTCCTGAATCTTTCCTTTTCAAAATCACTTCTCATAAATGCCCTTACAATCCTAATTCCTGCCAAGTTCTCCCTAACAACCCTATTTAACCCATCTATTCTTTTTTGCATTTCAGTAAATAATGGAAAACTCTTTTTCATAATAAAGATAAAAATAAAGGATAAAAGGGGAATAACAAAAAGAAAGATAGTGGACAAACTCCTATTTATTGAAACAGCCATTATAATTCCACCGATAAAAAGAAGAGGAGCTCTAACAACTATTGTTAAAGACATAGTAACGGCATTTTGCAATTGAGTAATATCATTGGTTAATCTTGTAATTAATGAAGATGTATGAAACTTATCTATATTGGAAAAGGAGAAGGATTGTATCTTTTTAAATAAATCCTTTCTTAAGTCCGCACTAAAATTTTGTGAAGCAAAGTTTGCAAAGATACCACAGCCAACTCCCCCAACAAGACCAATCAAGGCAACTCCTACCATCTTAAGCCCAGTATTTATGATAAAAGGAAGATTATGTTTTAGTAGTCCTTCGTCCACAATTCTTGCAAGAAAGGTAGGCTGATAAAGATCACAGATAACCTCTACTACCATAAATAGTGGGGCAAGAATTAAAAAATGAAGATATGGTCTTAAATACTTTAGAATTTTCCGCATTTCTTTCCATCTCCTTCCTCATTTAACCTTCTCAAATTCTCCCTAATTTTAATGAAAACTTCCTCCAAAAATCTTCTCTCCTCCTCATTTAATATGCCAAAACAGTCCTGAGAGAGGGTTTCAAAAATGCTCTTTAGCTTACATACTAAATTTTTCCCCTCTTCAGTAATATAAATCTTTGTAAATCTTTTATCCTTTTCATCCCTTCTTTTAACTATGTATCCTCTTTTCTCTAATCTTCTTAGAATAAGGTTCAAAGTAGATGGTTTTATTTTTAGCTCATACGCTATCTCCTTCTGAGTAATCCCATCCCTCTCAGAAAGTAGAAGGAGTACAGGAGCTTGTCCTCGAAAAAGTTTTACTTTTCCAAGGAGCATCTCCCTTCTTATAAAATGTTCCCTTAATACATCCTTAAATAAGCTATATAAAGGATCTTTCATTCCAAATCTTCCTTAAAAATTATTTAGCTAACTAAATATTATCATAGAAAAGGAAAAAATGAAAGAGAAATTTTTGACATTTAATTTCCAATTTCATATAATTTATACTAAATTAGTCAAAAAAAGGAGGAGTAAATAATGAGAAAAGTATATTTGGATTATGCAGCCACAACACCTGTGAGACCAGAAGTATGGTCCGCTATGGAGCCTTACTTAAAGGAATATTTTGGAAATCCATCAAGTTTACATAGATTTGGAAGAGAAACAAGAAATGCTATTGAATCTGCCAGGGAAAAAGTAGCAAAAGCTATCTCCGCAAAGCCTGAAGAAATAATATTTACCAGTGGTGGTACCGAGGCAAATAATATGGTATTAAAAGGGGTTGCCTTTGCCCTGCAGGAAAAAGGAAAACATATTATTACAACCCCAATAGAGCACCATGCTGTATTGGAACCATGCCATTTCTTAGAGAAATTGGGATTTGAAGTTACATACCTTCCTGTAGATAGATATGGACTTATAGATCCCGACGATCTAAAAAAAGCCATCAGGAAGGACACTATATTAATATCCATCATGCACGCCAACAATGAGATAGGAACCATAGAGCCTATTAAAGAGCTTGCCCAAATTGCAAGAGAAAGGAATGTTTACTTCCATACAGATGCTGTACAAACTGTAGGTCATATACCTGTAGATGTTAATGATTTAGGGATTGATTTCCTTTCAATTTCTGCCCATAAGTTTTATGGTCCAAAAGGAATAGGAGCTTTGTATATAAGAAAGGGGAGCAAATTATACTCTTTAATTCATGGGGGAGAGCAGGAAAGCAGAAAAAGAGCAGGAACAGAGAATGTAGCAGGAATAGTGGGTTTTGGTACTGCCATTGAGCTTGCTGTAAAAGAATTAGATCAAGAAATGAAAAGATTAACAGAGCTTAGAGACTACTTCATCAGTGAGGTAGAAAAGAGAATAACTGATGTTTATCTGAATGGTCATAGGGAAAAAAGACTTCCTAATAATATTAATTTTAGTTTTGCATACGTTGAAGGAGAAGCTCTACTTTTAAACTTAGACTTAGAAGGTATTGCGGTATCTACAGGATCTGCATGTAGCTCAAGTTCCTTAGAGCCCTCCCATGTTCTTTCCGCCATAGGAGTACCTATAGAGCTTGTACAGGGTGCCTTAAGATTTACCCTGGGACTTTGGACTACAAAAGAAGACTTAGACTATACCTTGGACGTTTTAGAAAAAACAGTAGAAAAGTTAAGATCCATATCTCCATATAAACAGGGGTGGACATTAAAGCGTGAGTAGAGTTGTTGTAGCAATGAGTGGTGGGGTTGATAGTAGTGTAACAGCCCTACTACTTTTAAAGGAAGGATACGAAGTTATAGGATTAACCATGAATATTTCCGTTTCTTCAACCTCCATTAATGATGCCAAAAAAGTAGCCTATCTTCTCAATATTCCTCACTATGTAATTAACCTAAAAAGAGAGTTTGAAGAAACTATTGTTAAATATTTTGTAGAGTCCTACGAAAAGGGATATACTCCTAATCCTTGTATGTTTTGTAATAGATTTATAAAATTTGGTTTATTGATGAAAAGAGCCAAAGAAATATCCGCAGAATATTTTGCCACAGGTCACTATGTAAAAAAAGAATGGGATCAGGAAAGGAAAGTGTTCTTGTTGAAAAGGGCAAAGGATGAAAGAAAAGATCAGTCCTACTTTTTAGCCTATCTAACCCAGGAACAGATAGAAAAATCCCTTTTCCCCTTAGGAGATTACACAAAAGAAGAGGTAAGAAGAATTGCAAGAGAAAATAATTTGGTCACAGAGGAAAAAAGCGAAAGCCAAGAAATATGCTTTCTTCCCAATAACGATTACAGAGAGTTTATAAAAAAATATGTAAAGGAGAAGAAGGGAAAAATTATAACGGAAGATGGAAGGATAGTAGGAGAACATGATGGAGTATTTTCTTTTACCATTGGGCAAAGAAAGGGATTAAAAGTAGCTATGGGAAAACCTGTATATGTGAAGGAAATAGTACCCGAGGAAGGATTAGTAATAGTGGCTGAAAGAGAAAGAATCTTGTCAAATTTAGTATATGCAAAAAATGTTAATTTCCCATCCTTTAAACCTAAGAAGAAAAGAATAGATGTTTTTGCTATGATCCGCTACAACATGAAGCCCCAGCCTGCAGAGCTAAAAATTATATCAGAAGAGGAGGTAATGGTAGAATTTAAGGAGCCTCAATGGGCACCAGCTCCAGGACAAATCTTAGTTTGTTACCTTGAAGATTTTGTCCTTTGTGGAGGCATCATTGAAAAGATGAAATCACCCCCCTCCTAATCTATATTAAACTAATCCCAACTCCTTATGCTTCCTATATACTTTTTCGGAAAGCTCATCTAAAAGTTTTAAATCTTCTTTCTTAGAAAGACCCTTTACAAGCACGGGATCAAGGATTTCTGCATCAAGATTTGTTATCATTCCTTTTATTATATCTACAGTTTTTCCTCCCCAACCATAGGATCCAATAATAGAAACCAATTTTGCTTTAGGCTTTAGAGCATTTGCCAAATAAACTGCAAAAACCACATGGGGATGTGGTCCTGTAAGAACCGTTGGCGTTCCTATAATTATACTTCCTGCATCCACTAAAGATATAGCCAGTTTCCCAATATCAGCAGAGGATAGGTCAAAAATCTCCACCTTTATTCCCTTCTCGATCAATCTTTCCGTAAGGTAATCAACCATGATCTTAGTACTATCATGCATGGATACATATGGTATAACCACAATATTTTTAGGGGGATTATTTACCCAATCATTATAGGCGGAGATTATAAAATTGGGATTTTGGTATATGGGTCCATGACTTGGAGCAATCATACTAATCTTATATGGGCTTAGCTTCTCCAAATTTTTCTGGATAATAGCCCTAAAAGGCATCATAATCTCCGCATAATATCTTTTTGCAGACTCATAAACTAATCCCTCATCAGTTACATAAAGGTCTGAAGTTGCCAAGTGGGAACCAAAAAGGTCGCAGGTAAAGAGTATCTCATCCTCTAAAAGATAGCTAACCATTGTTTCCGGCCAGTGTACCCATGGCGTATATATAAACTTCAGGGTTTTATCCCCCAAGGATAAGGTTTCACCATCTGCCACCGTAATAAACCTATCCTCTGGTATATGAAGGTGTAAACTAAGTAACTCTTTTCCTTTTAGATTTGTAACCACCTTTGCATTTTTATACTTCTCCAACACATAAGGGATAGAGCCTGAATGGTCCTGCTCCGCATGGTGCGAAATTATATAATCTATATTATCTATCTCTTCTAAGTAGGAGAATAGTATATCCTTCTTTGATGGATCTACTGTATCAATTAGGGCGGTTTTTTCGCTCCCTACTATTAAATAGGCATTGTAGCTTGTTCCATCTGGCAAAGGAATTAAGGAATCAAAAAGTCTTCTATTCCAATCCTGCGCCCCCACATAATATATATTCTCTTTTATAACTCTTGGTTTCATATTTCAACCTCCCAATTTATACTTTTTTAGTCTTATTTTCGCAATAATTATATACCATTTCCCTATTAATTGCAAATTTTTTTTCAATAAATTTTTTTCTCTTTGCGAAGATATTCCAATCTTATTCTTACAGTATCTTGGGATACCCAAAAAATCTTAGCAATCTGAGGGATGGAAAGATGTAGATAATTTTCCAATATAAAATAGGGGAGAAGAAGGGTACCTGCAAAAATATTTGCCTCCCTCTCCTTCTTCTTATCAAATCTTAGAGAATCCCCATCATGGAGGAAATAATGCCCCAGTTCGTGAGCAATAGTAAACCTCTTTCTTACCATGGGATCCTTCTCCTCTACTAACATAATCTGTTTATCATTGTATAAGATAAGTAGACCGGAACCTGCAGGAAGATTAGTATAATGGATATCTATGCCAAGACCAAAAGAGATAAGCTCAGGCTTTATAGGAGGCTTATTTGCAGAAAAATAAAGCAGTATCTGCCTTACCAAATCCTCATACATCTTTCCAAAACTCTCCCCTCTATTTGAAAATATTTTAACATGTAATGAATTTTTTGTATAATAAAAGAAAAAAGGACGTCTTTTATGTTATTTAAAGAGGAAATACTGAAAGATATTATTTTAGATTCCATAAAAGAGCATGTTATCCTCTACGACAAGGATATGAATATCCTTTATGCCAATAAGTCCGCAGGAGACTCTCTAAATCTACCCAAGGAAGAATTGATAAATAAAAAATGCTATAATCTTTGGCATAAAAGAGAGAGCATCTGCGAAAACTGTCCTGTTAAAAAGGCTATGGATACAAAAATGCCCCAAGAGGCAGAAATAAAGACTCCCAATGGAAGAATATGGTTTATAAGGGGATATCCGGTATTAGATGAGAATGGAAATATAATAGGCGCAGTAGAACTTACAATGGATATTACTGAGAAGAAGAAGATGGAGGAAGAAATAAAATATTTAAGTTTTCATGATTCTCTTACAGGACTTTACAATAGATACTTTTTTGAGGAGGAATTAAGGAGACTAAACACAAAAAGGAATCTTCCCCTTACAGTAATCATGGGAGATTTAAATGGTCTAAAGCTCATAAATGATGCCTTTGGACATGAAGAGGGAGATAAATTCATTATAGCCATAGCGGATGTATTAAGAAATTCGTGTAGAAAAGAGGATATCATTGCTCGATGGGGAGGGGACGAATTTACCATTCTTCTTCCCAAAACTGACAAATTCACAGCTCAGGAGGTATGCGAGAGGATAAAAAGAAATTGTGAAAAATACAGTATTGAAAACAATAATGCAATAAAGCTAAGTATATCCTTAGGATATGCCACGAAGGAGGAGGAAAGGGAGAATATAGAAGATATTATTAAGATAGCGGAAGATAGGATGTATAGAAATAAACTGATTGAGGGAAAAACCTTTAGAGAGTCTGTACTATTATCCCTTAAGAGTCTTCTTTGGGAAAATAGCTATGAGAGTAAAGAGCATGAGGATAATATAGAAACACTATGTTTAAGAATGGCGGATTACTTATATCTTTCCGATGTAGAGAGGGAAAAACTATCTCTTCTTTCTCATTTCCATGATATCGGAGAGATAGCCTTACCCCCTACCATATTAAAGAAGAATGGTCCTTTAAATGAAGAGGAGTGGGAAATTGTTAAAAAGCATCCAGAGATAGGATATAGAATTGCAGGAGCAAGCTATGAACTATCCATCATATTAGATGAGATCCTTTCCCATCATGAATGGTGGAATGGAGAAGGATACCCAAGAAAACTTAAAGGAGAAGATATTCCTTTGGTTTCAAGAATTTTTATGATTGCTGATGCTTATGATGTAATGATAAGAGGAAGACCTTATAAAAAGGCAAAAACAAAAAAGGAGGCTATTGAGGAATTGAAAAGATATGCAGGAATACAATTTGATCCTAATTTGGTTCCTATCTTTCTAAATATTTTGGGATAATTATGATTATTAAATATATAAATGCTTTTTTGGAATATTTAGTTTGGCTTCTACCTATTGGGATAATTGCTCTCTTAAGATTTAAACTAACTTCAAAAAATGGAAAAATAAATGGCATTCAATCCATAGTAGTATCATCCATTCTTACCGGAGTTTCTGTAACCATTAAAAACTTTCTTATACTCCAATCTCCTTTAAAATTAGAAAATGCCATTCTTATTGGGAATTTGTGTATCTTTTTTTCTTATTTATTTATCCTCATATCTATAATTCAAATAAAAAGAGAGATTACTGAAAAGATAACTATCCCTAAAAGAATATATTTTTATTCACTCTTACTTCTACTTCCTCCATTCCTTGCTCTAATAAACAAAAATTATATCTTGGCTTTAGACCTCTTTATATACTATGCCATAATAGTAATACTACTCTCTTCAGTAGGAACCATTTATCTTCTCATAAGAGAGAGAACCTTTTATAGATCTCTTTCTCTTGGTTTTTTCTCTCTAAGTGTTAGTTTAGATTATCTATTAAAAGCTTTTTCCTCCTTTTATAATATAAGCTTTCTGCAAGAATTAAAATTTTTCTCCTTTTTATTGAGAGGCATCTCATCTACCATACTTTTCATTACTTTTTTGAAGGCAGTAATTAATGCAAGTGCCAAAAAAGAAGAGGAGATAACTATCTCATCCAGTCTAAATTTTATAAATAATTTTTTAAGGGCTGGTCTTATTTGGACCATCATTTTCTCCTTAGTTACCTTCATAGCTTTTTCCTATTTTAATAAGAGTATAAAAGAGTTAAATAACAATTTTCAGTATGAACTCACCTTAAATACCAAGAATATTGAAGATAAGTTTATAAATCTTATTGAGAAAATTAGTAAAGAATTGAGAAGCTTGGGAGAGGATGAAAATATTATATTCCTTAATGAGAAGGGAAAGAAAGCTCTCGTATCTTATTATCTTAGAAATGATGGAATAATAGCAAGTATTACCCGCATGAATAAAGAAGGGAAAATTATCTTTACATATCCATATACCCAAAATAAAGGATTTCCCACATTTATTTACCATGAGCCCCTTTTCTATAAAGGGGTATTTTCAGGTTCCTTAGCAGTACTTTTTAAGGATACTCCATTATTAAATATCATTTTAAAAACTGAATCCTTAAGGGGAGAGATAAACTTAATTACAGATAGTAAAGGAAACATTATTATTGCATCTAAAAAAGAATTACTATTTAAGAATGTAAAAGATATCATTAAGGAATGGGGAAGAGTCTTTTTAGTAAGGACCCCTCTAAAAATTGCAGGTAATATATCCTATATCTATTCCATAGCACCCTACAAAACCTTTATTAATGAGATAATATATAAACTTTCCCCTATGATCCTATTTATAATTTTACTAATATTAAGTATTGTCACCTATATGGTTCATTTGACAGGGGTCTATTATAAAGAATGGGAAGAGCTAAAAAGCATTGCTATAAATCAATATTCATCATCCCTTACCCTTTCGGATAAGCTATCAAGGCTTGTTGAGTTTTTTAGCACTACTGATATAGAGCAAAATACAACTGAATTTTATAGAAGGCTTTTAAACTATACTTTATCCATAATTAAAAATGCAATAGGAGGAATAGTGGTAATAAAAGAAAATAATAGATTTTCTATTAAGGCGCAAGTAGGTGATTGTGATAATGAATTAATAGAGGAGATTTTATCTCATCCTACAATGATCCCTAATATTATTAAGGCGGAGGATGCTAAAAATTATTCCCTATTACATGTACCCTACATAGTGGATAATAATTATTATGGTGCATTGATACTATTTTACAGCTCTCAGGAATATTCCACTGAGGATATAGAGATTGCTAAATCTATATCAAACCTGGTCTCCGCCCATATAAAAAATAGGCTTCTTACAGACTCTTTAAAAAAGGCAGAGGAAAAGATCATGTATATGATTTCTGAATTTTCAAAGATAGATATATCCCTTGAGGATGAGGAGTTTTTCAAAGGTATATTGAATGTAGGAAGGAGTTTAATACCCCATGCGGATGCAGGCTCTATAATAATTAAACATGGAGACTATTACAAATATGAAGATTCCTTTGGATATAATAAAGAAATTTTACATAATATAATTTTAAATGATGATACAATTTATAAGCCAAAGGAAAATAAAGCTCATATAGTTAAAGATATTGTTTCTTTCAATAATACATTGCCCTCTCATCTTAGAGAACAATTTAACTTAGCAGGATCAGAGAAAATTAAGCAAACCTTGGTAGCCCCTATATTTATAAACAATGAATACTTTGGAGGTATATTTTTTGATAGTTTTTCAGAGAAGGAGGTTTTCAAAAGGGAAGATTTTAAAATAGCGGAAGCACTATCAAAGCTTTCAACAGCCTTTATTGAGAGCAAATTAGCATATGATAAGCTAAATAAGTTGCAATCCTTTGATAAGGCTGGAATTTCCCTCTATAGAAACATAACCTTAAGCTCAAAAAAGGATGAGATTATAAAACACGTTTATGAAATTTTGAAAGAGTTGTATGAAGATTTGGATTATGTAGGAATATTGGAGAAAGAGAAGAAAGATTTTAAATTCCATCTATATAATGGATACTATATGGATTCTACTTCTTTTAGAAATGAAGAGGGAATAATTTTAAAAACTCTCGAAGATAAGGTCTCCCAAATAAGTGATGAGGAGGTCTCAGTTTATACCAATGTCACTAATTTCCCCATATTTTACATTCGTTTCAACACTATTAAAAAATTTGAGGATGAAGAGAGAGCATTTTTTGAAAGATATGGAAGGTATGTAGCTAATTTATTCCAAATGGTAACATCCCATCAAAGGGCAAAAGAGTTGCTCTTAGGATACATGTTATCCATAACAAGAGCTATAGAGTCAAAAGATCCATATACAAAGGGGCACTCGGAAAGAGTTACATTCCTATCCCTATTCATTGGAGAAAAACTCCAATTGGATAAAGAAAGTCTGCAAAAGATAATGATGGCAGGACTGCTTCATGACGTAGGAAAGATAGGAGTTCCTGAGGAGATTCTGAATAAAAAAGGGAAATTGACAGAGGAAGAATTTGAAATAATAGTTAAAGAGCACCCAACAATAGGGGAGGAGATAATACTGCCATTAGATCCAGAAATAGCAAGAATAGTAAGGCATCACCATGAGAAATGGGATGGAACAGGATATCCGGATGGTCTCTCAGGAGAAGATATTCCCCTTCTTTCCAGGATAATAGCAATCGCAGATGTATTTGATGCCCTAACTTCTGATAGACCATATAGAAAAGCCTATGAGTTAGAAAAAGCTATAGAGATTATGATGGAAGAATCAGGCAAAAAGCTTGACCCATATATAACCAATATATTTATATCCAACATTTCTACTAATCTCATTGACTCTCTGAAAAATATTGATATAATCTCTATAAGCGAAAAATACTTTGACTAAAAATTGTTTCACGTGAAACATTAACATTAAAAAGAGGGAGAAATATGAAAGATTGGTGGGATAGGAACCCAACACTAATAGTCTACAATAATCTGAATGTAGTAGACGAGAAAATTAGTAAAGAGGAGTTAAATGCAATTAATACATACTTCAAAATATTTTATGAGGATATAAGGGAAAATTTTAAAAATTTGGGAAGCAATACTTACATCTATGAAGAGCATAAAGAATTATTTAAAAAGGAATTTCATGTGCCTTTTGGTATAATACTAAATCCTGTAGCAATAGGTGATTTTCCATACCCAAATTCCTTTGAAGGCTTTGAGGAATTCCTTAGGGAGAATTTACCAGAAGTTTTCCCTCCTTTTGCTATAGAGATAGGGAAAAATACCCTTAATCTTTCCCCATCTCCCCATCCCAATTTCATTAATGTTATTTTTATCCATGATGAGAAAGAATTGATATTTAATCTTCCCTATGATAAAAAGATACTTCTATTTAGGATGTTTATGGCAAAACTTGGTGCCTTTAAAAATATCATCATCCCTTACAAATTAAAGAACAATGATATTTATGTGAATGGTTTTATTCTTTCCACCTTAGAAGGAGGATGCCCTGTTTTAAAAGATACAAAAGAGCTTTCAAAAAGGCTTAGGGTATTTGGCTCCTGTAAAGAGGTTGGAGGACACAGGAAAAGAAATGATGTTATCCCCTATGATAAGTGGGAAAACTCCATAGGTGTTAGATCTATAATAAATCTTGGAAGGTATTTAGGAGAAAAGGGGCTTCTATCCTCTCCTGTGGAGATAAATAGCTTAGTTAAGAATGAAAAATTAGGTAAATTTATATCCATGATCCTATCCTACTCAAGACAGGCGGAAGGTGCCTTTATGTCCTATGACTATGAATTAAAACTTTTTGTAGTAACTGCATCAGGCAGATTTAATGTGGATAAGTCAAACCTATCTCCTAAGGATTTAGTTCCTGTTATCCCAACTGAAGAAGGGATCGTAGAGGTTTTTAATATTGAGAATATAGAAGTAAAGGGACCATCGGTAGAGGCAGAAGAATTTACATTGCCCCTTAAGGAACTTGGTCAGGATATTCCTGAAATTTTGGGAATAGTTCATCTTCATAGAGGAATAGATTACTTTGATGATGAGAAGATCATTTATGTGCCACAGGATATAGAAAAGTATCCACCTGTTGGCTGTGGTGTAGATCTTATGCATGAAATGAGCAGATATGCCATATTCTATGCTATTAATGAAAGGAAGATTCATCCTGAAAAAAAGATAGCAATATTCTCAGTTCCCAACCATGGCACAAATATTTACTGCTTTAGGGATGAAAAGTCCCTATCCAATCCCTTTATATACTTTTTAAAATTTCTTGAGGAAGGTAAAATTAAGTTTAGGTTTGATGTGCCACAGGTGTAAAATTTTGCTCTTGGAAGTATAATAAAGAGTGCAAAGCTTTTTTGGTTTTCTGATAATTCTGCTCGATAAGATTGTAAGTAAGGTTCAGGGAGTAAAGATCCTTACTCAAAATCCCTATTGTATCTTAAGGTATAGACCTGTTAAAGCTAAAAAAGATATTTACCTTCCTAATGGTGATCTCATTAAAAAAGGCACCTGGTATATAGAATTACATCTATGGAATGAACATCTCCCAAAACTTCCTCAGGATGGTGTTAGTTTAGCTTGGGGTAAAAAATTCCTACATCTTCTAAATCTATCCTTTTTAGAGCTTTTGAAATTTCTTGAAAACTCTCCTTGGAAAAATTCTGAGTATTTGATGGGAGAAATAGCCTTTTTCTTTGTCGATCAGGAAAGGATAATGAATTTTTTGAAAAAGCTTGGATTTTTAGTGTTAGAAGTAGAGGAGGGAAAGACAAGAGGGGAAGATTTCTATAGATTCTTACAAAATGGATATAGCTGGTGTTTAGTCTACGCCTATAATCCCCAAAGTCTTAAAAGAAAGAAGGATTTTTTTAAAGCAAAAAGATATCATATCTGGATAAAAAAGGAGATCCTTAAAAGAAATTTACATAAACTCCCTCTTCATTCTTCTCCATATAAACAAAAGCCCAAATATATTAATAACCATCACAACTAAATTTAAGTAAAATTCAAAGGGATAGAATCTATTAAGAAGGTAGTAAACAAGGACAAGGATCTCTAAGATTAGACCCCATATAAGGGTTACCAATATAGGTCTATAAATATCCATACTTCTTCCTCCCTATTAAAGTCTGTAAGTATATTGTATAATAAAAATGAAAAAGTTTTAAACTTTTTTAGGAGGTTTCAACATGAAGTTTTTAATCCTCTTAACCTTACTTTTCCTAATTACCATCGCCTTTGCCCAAAACCAGGTTACTATCTATCAGCAAAATTTAGCGGTAGTATCCATTACTAAAAAGGTACAGTTGAAAAAAGGTATAAATTTTGTACCACTCTCTGAGATTCCTCAAAATGTATCTCCAGACTCCTTTTTCATTGTGACTAATAATGGCTCTATAATAACAGAGGTATTATATCCTCCAACTGGAGTTTGGATTGAGTCTCCATCAGACATGGAAGAAACCTTGGATATATTTTATATTCTTCAGAATATTAATTGGTCCGCTTATCATCTCCTACTCATAGATAATGACCAACTAAAATTTAAAACTAATGTGCTAATTAAAAATAATACGCCAAGCTACCTCCAAAATGTAAAGGTTAATCTTCTTGCAGGTGAGGTTTCTCTTACGGAAGATAGATTTTTTGACCTTAAAAGTGTAGACATGGAAGCAGATATGTCCATGCAAAAAGAAAAATCCTTTGAATCCTTACAGGGTTATAAAATCTATTCAATTCCTGATGAGATTAGTATATCTCCAAATGGGACAAAAATTATTCCATTAATAGATACAAATATAAAGAATGCCCTAAAAAGATATATCTATGAATACTCAAAATCCTTTGATAGTGTTTTTATCTTTTGGGAGTTTGATAACAAAAAGGAAAATGGGCTTGGAATACCTATTCCTGAAGGAAACATAAACATATTTGTAAAAGATCAAGGTAGAACAGTATTTCTTGGAGAATCTCCCTTAGACAACACCCCTGAAGAGAAAAAAATATCTATTCTACAGGGGATTGATTTTGATCTAAAAGGGGAAAGAATAGTTGTATCCTCAACAGAAAAGAAAAATGGAAATTACACTGTTAAAGAAAGTAGTGTAAAAATTAAGCTTTTAAATGCTAAGAAGGAAAATGTAGTGATAGATGTTATTGAATATTTAGGTAAGGGCTGGCAAATAACATCCTCCAATATACCTGCAGAAAGATTGGATGAAAATAGAGCATTATTTAAAGTGGAGGTAAAGGCACAAAGCACCTTCACATTAGAATATACTTATAAAGTAACATACTTAAAGTGATTAAGGAGGAAAGAATTATCCTGTAAAGTTAAAAATTGATATAATAAGAACAAGAAAAACATTAGTATAAACTTTTCTATGGTAGTGTTAAATATTTATGGAAAAACTATATAAATTTTTGTTGTTACAAAACTTGTAGGAGGAAGTAAGAATGTCTAACCATATAATAGAAATATTTGAAGATAGAAAACTTGTTGAGAAAATTAAAAAACGCCTGCCCTATTTGTTTCAAATTGCAGAACTGGAAAGCTCAAGAGCAGGTAAAATAGGTATGGAAATTGGCTCAATTCGTGAACGAATAATAGTTGCATTGCTCATTTATAAATTTGGTGAGGAAAATGTTGAAACAGAAATTCCTATAACAGAACCAGAAGTAGATGTAAAATTATTTGGAGAACCAATATCAATTAAAACAATTACGAGTAAAAAATTAAGTGGAGTTAAACTAACTTGGACTGTTGATGCCCAAAAAGCAAAAGAATTTATGGAAAATTATTACCCACGCTGTGATATTTTACTTGTACAAATAAACTGGAATGATATTGGAGGATTCTATCATATTCCCTTAGCAGTACAGAAAGGGACTTTTAAGCAATTAGGTAGAGAATTTTATATAAAACCTCCTAAATCAGGTACAAATCCCAGAGGTATTGAAATCAATAAAGACGCGCTCACAACTTTAGTAAAAGATAGTGAAACGAGATGCATTCCGATAGAATGGAGAAGAACAAAAATAGAGCTAAATCCATATAAAAGATGGGTTGATCTCTGGAGGGACGAATAAATGAGAAAATATCAGAAAAAAGAGGGCACAAGAACAAGTATATTTGGTTCTCCTGGAAGGATAAATCATGATGCTACACCATTTTATACTAGCAGATTATATGAGGGGTTACCAAAAGAGGAATTTGTAAAATATTCAGAAAATGCAATTCCACCTCAGTTTATTGACAAGATTTTTTGTAAGTCCTGTGAAAAGATGGATGAATTACCAGACAATAGTATCCACCTAATAGTTACTTCTCCACCATATAATGTAGGAAAAGAATATGATAAAAACCTTACTTTAAATGAATATAGAGAATTTTTAAGAAAGGTTTGGAATGAAGCTAAAAGAGTTCTTGTACCTGGTGGAAGGGTGTGTATAAATATTGCTAATCTTGGAAGAAAACCTTACATCCCACTTCATGCATTTATTATTGAAGATATGCTTGATTTAGGTTTCTTAATGCGTGGTGAAATCATATGGAACAAGGCGAGTAGTAGTCCTTCAACTGCTTGGGGGAGTTGGCTTTCAGCAAGAAATCCCACATTGAGAGATATTCACGAATATATTCTGATATTTTCAAAATCTACATTCTCAAGGGAAAATTTGGGAAGAAAAAGTACAATTACTAAAGAGGAATTTCTTGAATTTACCAAAAGCGTTTGGACATTTCCCGCAGAATCAGCAAATAAGGTTGGTCATCCAGCACCTTTTCCAGTAGAATTACCCTATCGTTTAATTCAGCTTTATACTTTTGAGAACGAAATTGTTTTAGATCCTTTTATGGGTAGTGGGCAAACAGCTATAGCAGCAATTAAAGCAAACCGCCACTATATTGGATACGAAATTAATGAAGAGTATGTAAAATTAGCAGAGAAACGCATTAAGGAATTTATCTTAAATTTTAATATGCCAAAGTTATTTGAATTTTAAGGCTTCTTCGATCTCCTTTGTTATACTTATTTATCCACAGCATCAATTTAATTCTTGATATTTTATTTCTATATAGTACAATATAGTTAGAAAAGTTTATAATAAACAAAAAAGAAATACTAATAAAAGAAACATTAATTGTAAAATCCTCAGCAACTAAATTTTTAATAAAGGAGGTGAAATTAGAAAAGAAAATCACCTTTCCAACCTCTAATTTTAGGGGAATATTTCTCATTGAGGAGGTGTTCAAATGAAAAAGTTATCTTTTACTATTGTTTTGATTCTTTTACTTTCCTTGTTAGGTAGTTCTGTTACATTTTCTCAGATACTTCCCAATTTACCACGCAACGAAACCCTCATTGTAGATGCTCTTCATGGTAGATTAGCAAATCCTAAGGATTTTAACTTCTGGAAGCCAGGTGTTAGTGTAGGAAATGGTACTCAGCAAATGCTTTTAGATGGATTATGGTATCTTGATCCTCAAACAGGAAAAACTATAAATGCTTTAGCGCAAGAAGCACCCATTTATGATAAGGATTTCAAAAAGATGACAGTAAAGCTAAGAAAGGGAATTTATTGGAGCGATGGAAAGCCTTTTACAGCGGATGATGTAGTTTTTACTGTGGAATATCTAATGAAAAATCCTGGAATGAGCTATAGTGCCCAATTTAATACCTATGTATCTAAGGTTTATAAAACTGATGACTATACAGTAGTTTTTGAGTTAAAGAATCCAACTCCTGCATTTCACCACATATTTACTTCCTTGGTCTACTCCACATGCTATATTATGCCAAAGCATATATTTGAAAAAGTAGAGGATCCTTTGAAGTTTGAATTTAATCCTCCTGTTTCTCTTGGACCCTATGTTCTTAAGGATTATGATCCACAAGGATATTGGTGGCTCTTTGAAAGGAGAAATGATTGGAGAAGAACCAGTGTTGGATTATTATATGGAATGCCAAGACCAAAGTATGTACTATTTATCTACTATGGTCCTGACGAAAAGAAAGTTATTGCACAAACAAAACATGAATTAGATCTAATCTTCGATCTAACTCCAGAAGCATGGGAGGTTTTAAGAAAGGGCAATCCCTATTCAAGAGTTTGGTATAAAGACTTTCCATGGGCATGGATGGATGATGTAAGGGCAAGAATAATGGCAATGAACTTAGAAAAATTCCCATATAACAATAAAGATGTAAGATGGGCACTGACATTGGCTATAGATATTGTAGATGTGGTTACTTCAGGATTTGGTGGAATCTCAAGAGTCAATCCACTATATATGTGTGCTACACAGTCTCTGTTAAAGGAATATTACGCTCCTCTTGAGGACTGGCTAAAGGATTTTGCCTTAGAAGATGGATTTAAACCTTGGGATCCAACCGTCCCATATAGAATTGCGGATTTTGCAAAAAGTAAAGGCTACAAAATAAAAGGAGAGCCAAGGGAGATTTTTGGATATGGTTGGTGGAAATATGCACCAGACGAAGCAGAAAAACTATTAGTAAAGAATGGATTTAAGAAAGTTGGTGGAAAATGGTATCTTCCCGATGGTAAGCCTTGGAAAATTACCATAACTGCCCCTGCAAACTTTGAAATCCATGCTACAAGATTAGCCTTTGCAGTTGCAGATCAATGGAGAAAGTTTGGTATAGATACTACTGTGGAGACTGTAGAGGCAGGACCATTCTGGACGAAGTGGAATATTGGTGATTTTGATGTAGGCTCCTATTGGGCAGTCCCAGCTACAGATGTATATCCCTTCCTCCAAGGATTTCATTCTAAATTCTATAAACCTACAGGAGAAGTTGCTACAACTAACCAAATAAGATGGAAGAGTAAGAAAACAGACGATATTCTTGATAAACTAGTAAAATTACAACCAGAAGATCCAAAGGCGAAAGAACTTGTTATGGATTTCATTAAAGTTTTTGTTGAGGAAATGCCTCATCCTATCACAATAATAAACTTGAAATTCTCCGCTCAGGATCACTATTACTGGACAAACTATCCATCCGCAGATAACCCTTACATGGCTCCTGTATGGTGGTGGGGTCAATTTAAGTTTATTCTACCATTTATAAGAAGTACTGGAAGAAAATAGGAAGTATAAAAAATTAGAAGGAGCCCCGTCCTCAAAAAGAGGATGGGGTTCCTTTTGGTCAGGAGGTTTTAAAAATGAATTTTTTAAAGAGGTATATATTACCAAGATTGATACAATATTTTGTGGTTATTTTTATTGGTATAACCATAGTTTTTTTAGTTCCACGCTTTACCCCATTAGATCCAGTCGTTTCAGTTATGAACAGAATGACTTCTTATGGCTCCATGTATTTAGATCCTCAAGCATTGGAAAAATTAAGAGAGACCATGATGGAACTTTATGGTCTAAAAGGTAGCGTTTGGGAACAGTACATTAAGTTTTGGGGAAGGCTTTTTAAGGGAGATTTTGGACCATCTCTTTCTATCTTTCCTACACCAGTAATTTCTATTATAAGAGATTCACTACCATGGACAGCTGGGCTTCTTATTATAGCTGCTTTACTTTCTTGGATAATTGGAAATATTCTTGGAGGGCTTGCAGGTTATTATAGTGAGAAAAGATGGTCAAAGATATTATCAGTAGTCGCTATGAGTATCTATCCCATCCCATATTACATAATGGCTTTAATATTAATTATTCTATTTGCATACATATTCCCCTTTTTCCCCATAGTAGGGGGTTACAGTATAGGAATGAAACCTTCTTTTTCTATTAGCTTTATATTAAACCTCATTAAGCACGCCTTTCTTCCCGCATTAGCCCTCATAATTGTAGGTATTGGTTGGTGGTTTTTGAGTATGAGGTCTTTAACCTCCACTGTAAAAGCGGAGGATTACGTAATTTATGCAGAGGTCATGGGAATTCCAAGAAGAAAAATCCTTTTTCAGTATGTAATGAAAAATAGCTTGCTCCCACAAATTACAAACCTTGCCCTTCAAATTGGAGGAATCTTTAGTGGCTCATTAGTTACAGAGAGTGTTTTTTCGTATCCAGGACTGGGACAAGTTTTGTATATGGCAATAAATAATGGAGATTTTAATCTAATGATGGGGATAGCTGTATTTTCAATTGTAGGTATCTCTACAACCGCTTTACTAATTGATCTACTTTATCCCCTTTTTGATCCAAGAGTAAGATACAGATAGGGGGAAGGAAATATATGTTTACTGTATTTAAGGACCTTTATAGGAATGATAAAAAATTTGCCTTTGGCTTTACAGTAATCTTGATTTTGATTATTTTAGTTATTCTCTCCTTTTTTTCTCCATATGATCCAAAACTTTGGAATGTGGTTCCTAAGGATATGCTCCCTTCTCTAAAATATCCATTAGGCACAAACTCAATGGGACAAGACATATTTTGGAATATGACCCATGCTATAAAAAACTCTCTATCCTTAGGTTCTCTAACTGCAGTTATTTCTATTTCAATAGGAACAATAGTTGGGTTGATAGCAGGATATAGAGGAGGAAGATTAGATAGAATCTTAATGTCTATAAATGATAGCTTTATAGTTCTTCCAAGTCTTCCCATACTAATTCTTCTATCTTCTATTCTAAAAGAACATCTAAGCATAGTGCTAATAGCAATAATTCTTTCCTTATTTTCTTGGCCATGGGGTGGAAGGCAAGTAAGAGCCATAGTTCTTAGCTTAAGAGAAAGAGAGTTTACATATACCGCTAATTTTTCTGGCATGGGAACCATGAAGGTGGTAGTAAAAGAGCATTTACCTTTTGTAATTCCATGGGTAATGGCTAATTTTATAAATACAATTCTTTGGGCTATAGGAATGGAAACTACCTTATCCATATTTGGTCTATCCAGCCTGGAGACCCCAACTATTGGGACAACCATTTATTGGGCTGTTCAATATCAAGCTATCTT
The DNA here is from genome assembly GCA_002878375.1 of Dictyoglomus sp. NZ13-RE01. NCBI lineage: Bacteria > Pseudomonadati > Dictyoglomota > Dictyoglomia > Dictyoglomales > Dictyoglomaceae > Dictyoglomus > Dictyoglomus sp. NZ13-RE01. The sequence continues at coordinate 38,074 of NIRF01000009.1, read as the reverse complement.
TAGAGGCATTTGGTGGTGGATTTTAACACCTGTAGTTATAGCAGTGATTTTATTCATTTCTCTTTATATGCTATCAGTAAGTATTAGCAACTTTTTAGATCCAAGAACAAGACTCCAAAGAATGATAATGGAGGAGAAAGGTGGTGAAGCATAAATGGAAATATTAAAGGTAGAAAATTTAAAAGCATACTACGTAGCCTCGTTATATGGAATAAGAAGAAATGTAAAAGCAGTAGATGGTATTAATTTAAGTATTAAAGAAAATGAAATTTTCGGTATCGCAGGAGAATCAGGCTGTGGAAAAAGTACCCTTCTCAAGGTTTTAGTAGGCTTAATAAAACCCCCTTTAACGCTCCTTAGCGGTAGAGTTGTTTACAAACTTGGAGATGAAGAGATAGATATCACACATATTCCAAAAGAAAATTTAGATTCCATTAGGTGGAAAAAAATGTCCTATATCCCTCAAGGTTCAATGAGTGTTCTTAATCCTACCAGGAAAATTATTAAAACCTTTGAGGATGTAATAAATACCCACGGAAATAATTTAGTTAACAAAGATTACAAAAAGTTTATAGAGGAACATATAAAAGCTTTAGGTCTCCCAGTAGAAGTTTTAAACTCCTATCCTCATCAATTATCTGGTGGAATGAGACAGAGGGTTACTATTGCCCTTGCAACATTATTAAAACCTTATATTATCTTTGCTGATGAGGCTACAACTGCCTTAGATGTAGTAGTTCAAAGGGGGGTTATTCAACTCTTAAAAAAGATTCAATCAGAATATAAAAATACTTTAGTAATAGTTACCCATGATATGGCGGTACATGCTAATATTGCGGATAGGATTGCTATTATGTATGCAGGAAAAATTGTTGAAGTAGGAAAAACAGAGGATATATTTAAGCTTCCAAAACATCCCTATACTAAGTATCTTATTGAATCTCTTCCTAAAATTGGTGATAAGTCTCCTCGAGTAAGTGCACCAGGCTCTCCTCCATCCCTTTTAAATCCTCCTCCTGGCTGTAGATTTCATCCTCGCTGTCCTTATGCAATGGATATTTGCAAAGAGAAAATACCAGAATTGGTTGAGGTAGAGAATGGACATAAGGTTGCTTGTTTTCTCTACTCAAGGGAGGTAGAAGAGATATGAAGGATAATAAACTTCTTTCTGTAGAAAATTTAACGAAGGTTTTTGTTATTGGAGGAAGATTTTTAGGAACAAAGTTGGTAGCAGTAAATCATGAATATTTTGATATGCCCCTGAAAAATCCTGAAATTCTTACTATAGCTGGAGAAAGTGGTTGTGGAAAAACTACTTTGGCTCGTATGATTTTAGGAATTATAGAACCAACTTCTGGAAAAATTTATTATAAAGGGAAGAATATTACAAAAATATCCTCAAAAGAAGAAAAATTAGCCTTTATGAAGGAGGTCCAACCAATATTCCAAAATCCTTTTGAATCCTTTAATCCCTTGAAAAGAGTAGACTCATACTTATTTGAAACAGCTTTAAACTTTAAAACTGCAATGGATAGAAACTCAGCCTACGATACTATTGATAGAAATTTGCAAGCGGTTGGACTGAGTTTAAGAGAGATAGAAAAAAGATATCCTCATGAACTTTCAGGAGGACAACTTCAAAGAGTATCCATAGCAAGAGCTCTCATCACAAATCCATCCTTACTGGTAGCGGATGAACCTGTCTCTATGGTGGATGCTTCTCTAAGAATGTCTATTGTGAATCTTTTTAAAGATTTAAAGGAAAATTATAAGGTTTCTGTTATATATATAACTCATGATCTTGCTACAGCCTACTACATAAGTGATAGAATAGCTATAATGTATAGGGGGAATATAATAGAGTTTGGACCTGTAGAAAAAGTAATGCTATCTCCTTTGCATCCCTATACAAAGTTGCTAATAGAATCAGTTCCTGAGCCAGATATTGAGAAGAGATGGAAGGGTGAAATAAAGCTTTCCGCTATAGAGGCAAAAGAGTTTGCTAAATTGGGATGTAAATTTTCAGAAAGATGTCCTGATGCAGAGGATATATGCCATAAATTGGAGCCTGAAAAGGTCTTTGTAGACGACCGTATTGTAATGTGTCATAAATATAGTAAATAGTGAGAGGAGGTATCAGAATGGTTAAGATTGCTATTATTGGAGTAACAACTTTTCTATAAGTTTATCCTTGACAAAAGATTTTTAATATCATAAACTTATAGTTAAGAAAATTAACAAATAGGAGGTGAGAAATTTTAAATCTTAATTTTTGAAAATTAGGGGATTCATAAAATCCTAAAAAGGGGGAGAGAAAATATGTTCTTTAAAAAGTTTCTTAAAGTTTTTCTTATTTTTCTCCTTTTAGCTTTTGTCTTTACAATTGCTGAAGAGGTAGAATTACACACAATAAATGGACCTGGTGGATTAGAGTGGCTAATTAAAAGATACAAAGAATTTCAAGATAAAACCGGAATAAAAGTAACAACCACAGTGGTTCCATATGGAAGAGATCAGAACATTAAACTCATGGCATCATTCCTCGCTGGCGGTTCTGCATATGATGTCTTTGTAATCGATTGTGTAGAAGTTCCACAATATGCTGAAGCTGGATGGGTTTTAGCAATAGATGAATATATAACACCTGAAATGAAAAAGGATTTGTTACCCTTTGCAGCTGATGGAATGATGTACAAAGGTAAATGGTATGGACTTCCTTGGGCATCAGAATGGAAATCTTTCCTCTATAATGCTAATCTTCTCAAAAAGGCAGGATTTACAAATCCACCTAAGACTTGGGATGAATTTGTGAAAATGTCTCAAACTCTTCAGAATAAAGGAATTGTAAAATATGCTTCTGCGTGGAGTTGGGCTCCAAAAGAATGTTTGATTTGTGATTATGTAGCAATTGCTGCTACATTTGGCGCAGAACTTTTTGATAAAGATAATAATCCTAAACTAAATTCTCCTTTAGCAAAACAAGCATTGCAATTTATGTATGATATGATACATAAGTACAAGATTGTGAATCCTGCATCTATTTCTTGGACAGAAAACGACGTAGATAAAGCAATGGCAGCAGGAGATGTAGCTTTTGGAATGAGATGGGGACTTCCTTTAGTTATGCTTAACGATCCAAGTCAATCTAAAACTGTAGGGCAATGGAAAATAGCTCTAATGCCATCTATAGATGGAAAACATCCATATACTGTCTCTGGACCTATGGGATGGGCAGTATCAGCAGGCTCAAAACATAAAGAAGAGGCAATAAAATTTATATTCTTTATGGCGGATAGAGAGGGAGCTAAAAAGGCAGCTATAGAACAAGGAGTAGTTCCTGGATGGGCATCTGTATTCAACGATAAGGATGTAATAAAAGCAGTCCCAGGAATTGAGGATCTATTAGAACAAGGGAAATATGTTGTAAATAGACCAAGAGTTCCATGGTACCATGATTTCTCTACAATGTTTGCAAAAGAGTTAAACTCTGCTTTGTCTGGTATTAAGAGCGTAGATCAAGCCTTGGAGGATGCCCAAAAGAAAGCTTTAGAGATAAAAGAAGAATACGAAAAAAGCAAGTTAGGTAAGTAAAATTAAAGGGGGGAGGATTCTCCTCCCCCCTTTTTTCTTAGGAGGAGGTAAAAGTGCTTCAAAAAAAATTTGGATATATTTTAATCTTTCCTTCTTTTTTAGTAATCACATTAGTTCTCTTTTATCCTCTAATTTATTCTTTGTTTCTTTCTTTTTACCAGACATCAGTAGGATTAGGTGGTTTAAAGCTTAAATTTGTAGGATTAAATAACTATATTGATGTTTTAAGAAGTTCTGAATGGTGGATGTCCTTTTTAAGAACAGCATATTTTGTTTTTTATGATATTTTTGTAGGAATGTCTTTAGGTTTAGGAATTGCAATTCTTCTTAACAAAAATTTCAGATTTAGGGGAATTGCAAGGACTTTAGTACTTTTTCCTTATGTTCTTCCTACTATTGTTAAGGCTTTAATGTGGAAATGGATCTATAACTCAGACTATGGATTTCTAAATAGCCTTCTTTACCAATTAGGGATTATTAATCATTATATTCCTTGGCTTTCAGAACCAAAACTTGCCATACATATGTTGATTATTGTTAATCTTTGGGAAGGAACCCCTTTTGCTATTATTTTATATTTAGCAGCCCTTCAAACAATTCCTAATGAGTTGTATGAAGCTGCGGAGATTGACGGAGCAAATAGTTGGCAAATATTTTCCAAGATAACTCTTCCTTTATTAATGCCTATAAATCTTATGCTTATTGTATATAAAACAATAGCAACATTTAAAATTTTTGATATTGTTTATGCTCTTACTGGAGGAGGTCCAGGAACTACAACTCAAGTTGTAGCTCATTTAATGTATTCTACAGTTTTTGACTCTCTACAATTTGGTAAGGGTGCCTCTATGTCTTTTATTCTCTTAATTATTATACTTGTATTAGTTTATATCTATACTAAATTATTTAAGAGTGAAATTAATTATTAGGGGGTTCTTATGAGTAATTTAAAGAAAAGGATATTTTATTTTATTGATATTATTTTAATTATTCTTGCCCTAATATGGACTCTTCTCCCTATATTCTGGACTTTTATAACTAGTATTTCTGAAGAAACAGAATTAACGAAAGTTCCTGCCAGTTGGTTCCCTTCACATCCTACCTTTGAAAACTATTGGAATGTATTTTTTAAGAAAGCAGGAACTACTAATGCCTTTAGGGTAGGTCTAATGAATAGTTTTATAATAAGCACTGTTGTATCTATAATTTCTGTATTTCTGGGTTCTTTAGCTGCCTACGCTATTTCAAGACTAAAGATTCTATCAAGTAATATAGTAGTCTTTCTTCTCCTATTTATTCAAATGATTCCTCCTGTAATTTTAGTTACATCACTTTATGTCATTGGCTCTTACTTGAAAATTCTTGATACTAAATTTTATCTTGGTTTAATATATCTAGCCCTTAATCTTCCAATGGCTATATGGATTTTAAAGGGATATTTTGATACCCTTCCTAAAGAAATAGAAGATTCTGCTTTAGTAGATGGCTGTAGTCCCCCTACAGTACTATTTAGAATTGTTATTCCACTATCAGGACCAGCACTTTTTACTACCGGGATTTTCACATTTATTGCTTGTTGGGGAGAGTTTTTATTAGCTTTAGTCCTTACAGACTCTTTAGCTTCCAAAACTATGCCTGTCACTATATCTGAGTTTATGGGAAGGTTTTATGTAAGCTTTAATCTTATGGCAACAGTTGGGATTGTAGCATCAATTCCCCCAATTCTTATTGCTTTAGCTTTTCAAAGACTTATAATTCAAGGATTGACTTCAGGTGCTGTTAAAGAGTGATCAGTTATTTTTGTAGATGATCGTGTTGTAATGTGTCATAAATATAATAAATAGTGAGAGGAGGTATCAGAATGGTTAAGATTGCTATTATTGGAGCGGGAAGTGTTGCTTTTTCCATGAGACTTTTGCAGGACCTTAATGTTTTTAAAGATCTTGCAGGAAGCACTGTTACCTTTATGGATATTGATGAGGATAGGCTAAACCTTGTTTATAACCTGGCAGAAAGATTCAAAAAGGAATCTGGAGTTAATTTGAAATTGGAAAAGACTACAGATAGAAAAAAGGCTATTGATGGGGCGGATTTTGTAATAAATACGGTAAAAGTTGGTGGTTATCATTTTATGGAGAAGGAAAGAGAGATTGCAGAGAGTTTAGGATATTACAGAGGAGTTGGAGATAGGGTAAGTGATTACTATGGTGGTTTCGCCGCTTATGAACAGCTAAATTTCATAATGGATTTAGCAAAGGATGTGGAGAAGATAAGTCCTAATGCTTGGTTTTTGCAAGTATCTAATCCAGTTTTTGAGGGGACAAACTTAGTTTTGAGAACTACTGGTCTGAAAGTGGTAGGATTTTGTCATGGATATTTAGAATTGTTCCATTTGATAAGTGCTTTAGGACTGGATAAAAATGAGGTGGAAGAGCAGGTAGCAGGATTCAATCACTGCATCTTTCTTACAAAGTTCCTATACAAAGGGGAAAATGCATATCCTTTAATAGATGAGTGGATAGAAAAGAAGGCACCTGAGCTCTGGAATTCTTATGATTACATGATATCTCCATGGGAATATACCCAACTTTCTCCAGCCAGTGTAGAGATGTATAAACTATACGGGCTATTTCCTATTGGGGATACTCCAAGAAGTGTATCTCCTTGGTGGTTCCATACAGACCTTAATGAGAAAAGGAAATGGTTTCCAGCAGGAGGACCTGATTCTGAGATTGGTTGGACCATGTATTTATACGGCTTAAAGTTAAGATTAAATACTATGAGAAGAATAGCAGAAAATCCAGAAGTGCCTGTTTCTTCTGAAATACCATTAGAAGAGAGTATGGAATCGATTATACCTTTTGTAGATTCTATAGTGAATAACCATAGGAGAAGATTAGTAATAAATGTGCCAAATAATTCTGCAATCCCAGGCATACCTGATGATGTAATAGTGGAGATACCAGTATATGTAGATAAGAATGGAATAGAAAGGGAGAAAATAGAAAAGATCCCTTCAAGATTAATGCTTTATGTATTGATCCCAAGATGGCTAAGAATGGAAAGGATTTTGCAAGCCTTCTTAGAAGGTGATAGAACAAGCTTGATACTAATGACTATGGACGATCCAAGAACAAAGAGTTTTGAACAGGGAAAGAACTTGGTAGAAACCATCCTTTCTCAGCCTTGGAATGAAAAGGCAAACAAGCATTATAAATAGGGGATTGGGGGCAAAAATGCCCCCAATCTAATTTAATATTATAACTGGTATTTCTAACCAATACAAAACTTCCTTTATCAAATCAACATAATTTCCATAGGAAAGTACCAAGTGATGTGGAAAACCCTCTCTCAGTATAATATCAAATAGTTCTTTAGGCTTAACAGTTAGATCAGTTACATACGCAAAACTTCCTTGAAATTTTGTATCAAATGGATATGAGATTTTTCCAGAGAATACCAAAGCATTTTTCATGTCCTGATTAAAGGAAAATATAGTTACTTCTCCTTCTTTAAATCTACTATCAATAACAGTTCCCATCCCAGGATGATTAAATTGGTAATCTAAATAGACCTTGGACTTCGTAAGAGATAAAGGAGTATTTCCACAATGCCAAAGTACTATACCTTTCTCATCATAATAGACCAAGTCCAATACTGTGGTAGGTGTTTGTGATAGTTCTTTGAGCATATACATGGCTAAAGAGCTTAGTATGTCCCCCTCACAAGAAACAGGAATTTCTTCATTTAGGACAGCAAAACTAAAACATGGGAAGATTGATAACTTCTCTTTAAAGTCTGGCCAGCAACGGGAAGCAATAGCTTCCAATTTATAATCCTTTGCTATTTTTCTTAAAGCTAAGGATATTTTTATACCTTCATCAAGCCATTTCTCTTCTATCTTCATATCAATCTTCCCTATTAAATTCGCTTTCTCTTTCTTTACCTCTTCCTCATCTAAATTTTTAATGGTTTCCATTAAAAGATCTAAGTTAGGAAATTTAACTATCTCTGTACCTAATTTTTCCTTAATTAGATCTTCGGAGACATCTAAGTTTAAGAATCCTGGTGCCGTACCCACAAGGTGCCCAATTCTCAAGTTTTTCAAGCTTTTTACAACCTTATATATCTTTAGCTCCCTTAAAAGATCAGAGGCATCATGGATAGGTGAATAGACCCATTTAAATTTCTTATTTGGATTAAACCTTTTTAGCAAACTTACAAAAAAGTTTAGGGCACATAAAGAGTTCCATTTCAAATTATTTGCAATTTCAGGCTCTGGTAATGCCCAATATATTACAGGTATATTACTTTTAGCAATTATTTCTCCTATATTTCCAGAGGAAAAAGTAGTAGTTTGTACTATGAGTAGATCTATTTTTGTTTCCCAATCCCTCATTAGATCTGCTAAGAAGTTTGGGTCATCAATAAGAGTATCATTATATATTAAATTAAAGGGCACTTTATCCGCAAAAGATTTTAAAACATTAATAGATTCATTAAAGACTTCTTCTTTTCTATATTTAAAGGTTTTCTGGGTAACCCCTATAAAACCTACATTTAGCATTTCTAACTTTTCCTCCTATTCCTTGTATAACTTTATATTTATCTTTTGCAATTCTTTTATAGTAAAGAGAATTCCATTTGGAGTATAATTATAGTCTATGCCAGGGTCTATTTCTCTTATGTTTTTAAAACCTAATATATGTACTATGAAATCTGTTTTTAATTGACTTTCTATATCAAACTCCATGTAGTCTGGGAACATCTCATACTTTATCTTGAAAGTGTTATTTTTAGTATAGAAAGTTTTCTCCTTTTTCTCGTTTGGAAACCAAATCTCCACCAAATACTTTTCTTCAAGCTCTTCTGTATTTCTCCCAATTTTTATAAATCTTGGAATAATTGCTCCTTCCTTAATAAAAATAGGTATTCTGCTTAAGGGAACCTTCTTCTCTAAAACCTTTTCACCATCATAATAATCCTTATCCCAAAAATCATACCACCTACATCTTGGTAGGTAAATTTTTCTTTCATTTTTATTTGTAAAAATGGGAGCAATGAGTATATCATCTCCTAAAAGGTATTCATCCTCTATATAGGCGGATATAGGATCCTTTGGAAATTCCAGTATTAGATGTCTCATAACAGGTAGGGATGTTTCTTTTCCTTCAACAGCAGAAGAATATATATATGGGAGAAGAGAGTATCTTAAAAATGTAAACTTTTTGAATATTCTTTCTGCTTCTTTTCCATACTCCCAGGGCTCTCTTGGAGTTGTTCCGTGGGCTCTAACTAATGGATTTAGTAAGGCAAATTCAGACCATCTTATATAAAGCTGGCTGTCTGGCTTTGCACCATAAAATCCCCCTAAATCATGAGCCCATAGCAAGTTACCACCAGAAAGCCCATAGCTTAATCCTCCTCTTAAACTTGTAAACATTCCCTCATAAGAGCTTTCAGTATCTCCTGCCCACTGCACAGGAATTGTCTGGGAGCCAATATAGCCTGATCTTCCCCAAACTAATCCTTCCTTCTTTTCCTCCTTTACAACCTCATATACTACCTGGTTATAAATAAAGGCATAATAATTATGCAGTTCATCACCTTTCATTCCATTATAAGCTATGACATCTTCTGGAATTTCCTCTCCAAAATCTGTCTTAAAAGTATCTATTCCCATTCTTAATAAGGGTCTATGAAGATCCTTGTACCATTCTCTTGCTTTTGGATTTGTAAGATCCACAATTCCTGCGGATGGTGGATTATGCAATCCTTGAAACTCTTCAGGAACCCACTTTATTTTTTTCGTCTGACCATTTAAATCTTTAAGTAGGAAACCGTTCTTTTCAGCCTCATAAAATAGAGGGGATTTTTCAGAAATATAGGGATTTTCCCATAAACAAACCCTAAATCCCAGCTCTTTAAGCCTTGATATTAGTCTTTTTGGATCGGGATATCTTTCCAAATCCCATTGGAAATCTGTTTGGTATCCATGCCTAAGCCAAGCTCTTCCATCTAAATTTATTACATCACAGGGAATATTCTTCTCCCTTAAAGTTTCTGCTACCTCTAAAACAGTTTTTTCGTCCCAATAGTAGCATCTTGACATCCACAAACCAAAACTCCAAAAAGGCGGTATTTCAGGCTTTCCTGTTAAGATATGGTACTTTTTAATTATCTCCTTAGGTTCTTTACCAAAGAATAAGAATATATCTAATATAGAAGAATAATCCTCAAAATAGTAGCCTGAAAGATTTTTATCAGGATGCGCTATATAATGCTTAGTCTTATAATTAGTATTAAATAATATTCCATATCCTTTTGTACTCCACGAGAAAGGAAGAGGCTTGTAAGCTCTTTGTGTAAAAGTTCCATAGGCATCATTTACCCAAACTTCCAATTCTTGGGAATGTCTTTCACATGGGGTAAAAAACTCACCTAAACCAAAAATTCTATCCTCAGAATCTAATGAGAATGTCCCACAAAAGCCAATTTCATTTTTTGCTAATGGGGGAGTTAAATGTAAAAGCCCCACATTTCTGTGATTATCCAAGGATAATATAACTTCTTCTCCTTTTTTAAAGAAAAAGAAGAAGGGGCTTTTTAATATATATAAATCAATTTCTTCCCCTTCCATCAAAACAAATTCTCCTTCCTCCCTTACATTAAAAGAGGAAGGAAAAAGATGAACAGGATTATTTTTAGGACTTTCCTCCGATAATTGTATTCTCCAAAATTCTTTATTGTATAGAGAGATATATAGGTTTAAAAACTTTCCTTTTTCAGTATTTAAAATACCATGAAAAATGTTATCCCTTATACTATATTCTATCAATTTAATTATTTTATCCATAATTATCCCTTTATTCCTCCTCCCGAAAGCCCCATAATTATGTATTTTTGTAGAAATAGGGCGATTAAGAATACAGGAAGAATAATTAATATCCCTGCAGCACTCATCTTTCCAACCTCAGGTGCATACATACCTACAAATGTTGTTACTAACATAGGAGCTGTTGTAGTTTTAACATTACTTAGCACTAATGTGTATATAAAATCATTCCAGGAACCTAAGAAGCAAAAGGTCATAGCAACAATAATTCCTGAGGATGCCAAAGGAAGAAATATCTTGCTAAAAACCTGAAGCTTATTACAACCATCAATTAATGCTGCTTCTTCATACTCTACAGGTATTTGTTGGAAGAAAGGAAGAAGAAGCCATACTACATAGGGAAGACTAAAAGTTGTATGGGCTAAGATGAGACCGGTATAGGTATCTAAAAGACCCAAGGTTCTCATCATTGAGTATATAGGTACTGCAAGAGCAATTTGAGGAATCATTCTACTGAATATTATTCCCATAGCTATTTCTTTTTTTCTTTTTATGGGGAATCTGGCAAGGGCATAAGAAGCCAAAGCCCCTCCTAATACTGAAAGAAGGGTAGTCCAAACAGCTATATAAGTACTATTGAGTATGTTTTTAACAAATGTAGTTTCTTTAAATACTCCTATATACTGCTCAATGGTAGGAGTGAAAGGATGAAAAGGGGTGGGAGAAGTCCATATAGCCATGTTTGTCTTTATACTTGTCAGAAAAAGTAATATGGCAGGTAAAAGCTCAATAATAAGGATAATTAAGGCTAAAATGAATATTAGTGATTTTAATCTCTTTCTAAGCACAATATCACCTCTTTAATACATTTCTCTTGTAAATATTCTTGTAAGTCCAATAGCGCTTATGGTTAAAGCTATAATTGTAAGAATATATCCTGCAGCATTCGCATATCCCATTTGGAAAAATCTAAAGGCATTTTTGTAAATAAAGATTGATAAGAATGTAGTTGCATTTCCTGGACCACCTTCGGTCATTACATATACTTCAGAGAATATACGTAACGCATCAATCAATCTAAGGAAACAGGCTACTATAATTGAAGGTACCAATAATGGAAGGGTTACCTTAAAAAAGGTTTGTACTTTGTTTGCACCATCTATTGCAGCTGCCTCTTTTAACTCCTGAGGAAAATTTGAAAGGGCTGCATAGAGGGTGATAAACATAAAGGGCCAGGTTCTCCAAATATCTTGAAGAATAACAGCTATGAAAGTGAGAGTACCATTGCTTAGCCAGTCCACAGGCTCTTTTCCTAAGAACCTATATATAGCTCCAAAAACACCATATGTAGGATGGAGAATAAATCTCCAGGTAGTTCCTGATAGGGATGGAAGAATAAAGAAGGGTAGAAGAAGTAAAGTTCTCATTGTTCTATTGCCTGGAAACTCTATTTGGAATAAAAGAGCTACTAATAGACCAATCACAAGCTCAATGGGAATTGCTATAGCTACAAATATAACTTGTATTTTTAAGGCGTTCCAAAACAAAGGATCATTAAAGAGATTAATATAGTTTTTAAGACCTATAAAAGAGGGGGGAGTTACTTGAGCAAGCTCCCATTTATGTAAAGACATGTAGAAAGAATAGACAAGAGGATATAGAAGCATTAAAATAAGGAAAATAATAGCAGGACCAAGGAACAGCACATTATTTAGGAACTGGCGGGGATTTCCCCGCCAGAGACTTATCTTCTTATTGACCATAGCCCCCCTCCTTTAGTATTTTTTCTATCTCGTTATACATAGCATCTACTGCTTGTTCTGGAGTTAGCTCACCACTTATTCCTTTTGTCCAATAAACTTGTATCACTTCAGATACTCTTGCATAATCCTTAAATCTTGGACGGCTTATTCCATATTTAAAGGCTTCTAAAGTTGCTTGATACCACTTTCTTGTCTTTTGAAGTTCTGGATCAGATAATAGATCCTTTCTTACAGGAGACATTCCTGCCTCTATTAGTTTCCTTCCAGCCTCTTTTGATGCCCACCAGTAAGCAAATTCTGCTGCAGCAAGCTTATTCTTTGATGCCTTAGGAATTCCAAGAATCCAACATCCTGTAACTGCTACTCTTCGAGCAGGACCTGCAGGAGGAACCATATAGCCAACTTTTCCTGCAACAAGAGACTGTTTTGGATCTTCATGATTAGGAATTAAAGCAGGCCATTGGAACATTACTGCAATTTGTCCCATATTGAAGGCTTGAATTCTTTCAGTATGTCCAAAGGAGAGTTTTCCTGGAGGAGCTGTCTCTAATAGTTGCTTATAGAAGTTAATTGCATCCACAGCCTTTTTCTTGTCAAGAACCAATTTAACATTTTTACCACTCACCTTTAGTATATCAGTACCAAAAGAAGATAAAATAAACACTGCTTCAGCTGTCACTCCTTCTGCCTTTATAGTAAATGGTCCAAATCCATACATATTTGGTTTCTTTGCAAAAAATCTACTAACATCAAGAAGCTCTTTGAAAGTATTTGGAGGATTTAGTTCATAGCCATATTCTTTCTTAAATTCTTCCTTATTCTTTGGATCATCAAAGAGATCTTTTCTATAGATGTAAACGTAAACATTACCGTTTATAGGAAGACCTCTTGGAGAGCCTTCCCACATACTTGCATTTACTGCACCCTCTACAATATCCTTTAAATCCACCTTTGGAAAGACCTTACCTTGTGGCCAGAGATTGTAGTTGAGGAGTAATTCTCCAAATTGAGGAACAAAAGGCTCATCAATAGAGACTAAGTCGTAATCGGTTCTATCCATAGAAATTCCAATCGCCGCTTTTTCCAGTACTGATCTTGTTGGAAGAGCAACAAAGTTTACTTTTATACCTGTGGCTTTTTCAAAATCTGGAATTAGAGTTTTTACTGCTTTTGTATGGGCATCATCCCATACAAGAACATTTATTGTTGTTTTGTAAGGAGCTCCTTGGGCTAAAACAAAGCTTAAAGATATTAGAAACAAAGTAAGTAAACCTAACACTAATTTTTTCATACTTTTAACCTCCCTTTAAAGTAATTGAGGTTTTTGGAAACTAAAATATGCCTTCTCTCCCTCCTTTCTTTTAAATTATTGGAACTGTAAAATCACCCCCCCCCATCAAGATAGCCAAACTTTCATCAGTAGAAATGATTTTGTATAAATCATTCTCCGAAATAATATTTATAAATTTTGTTAAGGGAGAATTAGAAAAATCGAAGTCACTATAGAGATAAAGATTATATTTTTTAGCTAATTCTAAGAAAAATAGAAGCTTATGTTTGCCAACGGAAAAATTTTCTCTAAGATTATTAATTGTTTCGTCTATATCTTTCAAATTCATTGTAATCTTCATAAAGTCTTCAGAACCCCATCCTCTTGTGCAAGGTGAAAAAACTATAATTTTGCCTTTTTCCTTTGTAGCATAGCTTGCATGGGTAAAAGCTTTTTGGGTCTGATATAGATCCTGATCTATTGGGTATCCTCCAGGAGACGTAATTACTACATCGTAGATCTTATCAATCTTCACACAATATAATTTTTCAGACTCTTCTATGGCTTTTTGGAAGGATGCTATTAACTCTCCCGAAGCTACCCCACAATTTCCTTTCTAATATTTTGAACAATATTAATAGCAAAAATATCAGGAATCTTTCTTGAAAATTCTTCTACCCATCTTCTAACAATATTCTCTCTTCTTCCTGCTTTAAAATCATGATATAAAACTTGCTTATGGGTATAATTTATGGTCTTTCTATCACAAAGACCTGGAATTATGCTTTTTGGTGGTCCTGAAAAACCAAAAATTTGATGTGGAATTACATCTCCAATAATTATTCTTGCATCTGCTTTTACAAAATTCTCATTAATCCCAACAGGTCCCAAATTTTCATCTTCAAAGAAAAAGAGATTATTGTCGGGATCATGTTTAATTACTTCAACAGAAAATCCATAGCTTATATCAGAAAAATCATACTTAGTATTATCCTTATGAAGACCTGTAGCCACAATAATTTTTACGTTTTTATTATAAATACCACTCTCTCTAAGATAATCAAATAACACTCTAAGAATCTTTTTATTATCTATAGGTCTTGTATCATCCTCTATACTTATTGCAATCTCCCTTTTATCTCTAAGAAATTCAGAAAGAGATAGAAAATTAATAGGCTTTTCCAAAGACTCCTTAAGCTCTTTTTCTAAAGAAATAGCCTTCCCCTGGAAGTTTGGTTTCAAAACTTCCGCTTCCTTTGGGACATTAACCTCTATAAAGCCTTCTCCATAAGGAAGATGATATTTAAACATAATTATTTAGGCACTTTTTCCCAATCTTTTAAAAATTGCTCGAGACCAAGGTCAGTCATAGGATGCTTAAATAGAGACATCAATATCTCATATCTCATGGTTGCCACATCCGCCCCAATTAATGCAGCTTTTACCACATGCATGGGGTTTCTAATTGCGGATACAATTATTTCTGTTTTAAATCCATAATTTGCATATATTTTCTTTATATCCGCTACAAGACTCATTCCATCTTCACTAATATCATCCAATCTTCCCACAAAGGGGCTTACATAAGTGGCTCCTGCTTTTGCAGCGAAAAGAGCCTGTGATGGTGAAAAGACAAGTGTTATATTTGTTTTTATCCCCTTTTCTGAGAGAATCTTTGCAGCTTTTATCCCTTCTTTTATAGCTGGAATCTTTATAACAATATTGGGAGCTATTTTTGAAAGCTCTTCTGCTTCCTTCACAATATCTTCCGCATTAAGACTTACAGCTTCCACACTTACAGGACCCTTTACAATTGAGCATATTTCTTCTACTAATTCTCTAAATTTTTTATTTTCCTTAGAAATGTGAGTAGGATTTGTAGTTACACCATCTATAATTCCTGAATTCCATGCATCCTTTATCTCGCTTATATTTGCTGTATCAAGAAAGATTTTCATAAGACACCTCCCTTAAGATTAAAACATATAGTTTTTATTTCAGTCATTTCTTCTAAAGCATACCTTACTCCTTCTCTTCCTAAACCACTTCCCTTTACACCACCATAAGGCATAAAATCCGCTCTATATGAAGGAGCATCATTGACAATAACTCCTCCCACTTCCAATTTTTTGATGGCATAGAAAGCTTCTTCAATATCATTAGTAAATATTCCTGCCTGAAGTCCATATTCAGAGTTATTTGCCATCTCAATAGCCTCAGAAAGAGAATTAAAGGAGTTAACTAATACGACAGGTCCGAAAACCTCCTTTTGGAAAAGTTTTGCTTCCTGAGGTACATTTATTACTACTGTAGGTTCAAATAATGTTCTTTCTCTCTTTCCTCCTACAACTACTTTTGCACCCATATCCACTGCTTCTTTTATCCATTCTTCAACTCTTCTTGCAGAATCTTCATTAATCATGGGACCCATATCGGTATCTTCTCTCATGGGATCGCCAATTTTGATTTTTTTGACTGCTTCGATAAGTTTATTGGTAAACTCATCAAATTTATCTTTATGTACCAGTACTCTTTGTACGGATATACAAACTTGTCCAGCTACTGCATAACCTCCTTTAACAGTAGCAGAGACTGCAGAATCAACGTCTCCCTTATTAGAAAGGATAAGAGCGGAGTTAGAACCAAGCTCCAAAGTAACCTTTTTAAGTCCCGCCTTTTTCAATATTTCTAAGCCCACATCCTTACTTCCAGTAAAGCTAATCATTCTTATTCTATTATCCTTAACAATTGCATCCCCTACAGTACTTCCAGGACCAACGACCACATTAATTGCTTCTTGAGGAAGTCCAGCCTCAACTAAAGCCTTTGCTAATTTAATATCTGCAAGAGGTGTTGCTGTGGAAGGCTTAAATACTACAGAATTTCCACCTGCTATTGCAGGAGCTATTTTATGACAAGCAAGAACCAAAGGCACATTAAAGGGTGTAATAGCGGCAATAATACCTACAGGAACCCTCATAAAATAACCAGTTCTTTTTTCCGCATGAAGAACACTATCAAAAGGTAGGGTTTCGCCATGAATCCTTTTGGCTTCTTCACTTGCTAATCTAAAAATTTCTACCGCTCTTCTTACCTCGACTCTTGCCTCTTTGATTGTTTTTCCTACTTCTTTCACTAAGGTTATAGCAAAATCTTCTTTATTCTTTTCAATGATTTCTGCAGTTTTTCTGAGGATTTCGGATCTCTCGTATAGGCTCATCTCCGCCATGATTTTTTTACCTTTTTCTGCATTTTCTATTGCCTTCTCTACATCCTCCAGGGTCGATTCAGGAATGGTATCCACAACACTACCATCGTATGGATTATAAACATTTATTAACCTCATGATTACTCCTCTCCTTACCTTTCTTTTTGTAAAAAATTCTATCAATCTAAATTTAAAATGTCAAGTTGAAAATTTTAAATTTAAAATGTATAATTGAAGAAAAAATGAAAGGAGGGAAAATAAAAAATTTGAAGCCAATTCAAGAAACATTAATATCAATTAGAGCTTATGAAAACATCAGGGAGGCAATAATCTCAGGTCAATTTCCACCTGGCACAAAACTCACTGTAGACATGCTATGTAATGAATTGAACATCAGTAGAACCCCAGTTAAAGAAGCTTTAGTAAGATTGGAAAGAGAGGGTTTAGTAGAAAATATACCAAGAAGAGGAATGTTTGTAGCCAAAATAAGTATTGAAGATGCCATTGAGATTTATGAATTAAGAGAGGTATTGGAAGGCTTTGCAGTAAGAAAACTTTGTGAAAATATAGATGAAGACACATTAAAAACCTTGAAAGAACTTATTGATGAGGGAGAAAAATATATCTCCCAGGACAAACTAAAAAAATATTCTGATATTGATGAGAAATTTCACAAAACTATTTGGGATAAAAGTGGGAATAAGAGACTTTTTAAAATACTTGAAAACATTAGAAGTCAGATAAGGCTTCTAATGACGAGCTCTATAAATATTCCTGGTAGAGCGGACGCATCTCTAAAAGAACACAAAAATATAATCAAGGCTCTTGAAGAAAGGAATCCAGATCTTGCAGAGGAATATATGAGAATCCATATTAGAAACACTCGAGAAGTAGCATTAAAAAATTACCTTGAAAAAATTTCCATGAAGGAGGTTAAGTGAGTATGGAGCATAAATTTCTTGTTCATCACGAAAAAGATAATGTGGGAGTTGCTGTTGCAGATATAGAAAAAGGAGAAAAAGTAAAAGGATACTACTTAGAGGCAGGAAAATGGATAGAATTGGAAGCTTTAGATAATATCCCATTGGGACACAAAATAGCTCTTCAGGATATTAACAAGGGAGAACTTGTAGTTAAGTATGGAGAAATAATTGGCGAAGCCAAAGAAAATATTAAAAAGGGACAGCATGTACATGTACATAACATTAAGAGTAGGAGGTGGTAAAGATGGAAAGAATAACCTTTAAAGGGTATAGAAGACCAGATGGAAGAGTGGGAGTAAGAAATTATGTTGCAGTTATTTCTGTTGATGACATATCTAATGCTGCTGTAGAAAAGGTATGCCAAGCAATCTCAGGAACCCTTCCTGTTACACATCCTTATGGAAGACTTCAATTTGGAAGAGATTTAGACTTATTTTTCCGTACTATGATAGGGACTGGAGCTAATCCCAATATAGCTTCCGCCATAGTAATTGGAATAGAAGAGAATTGGGCAAATAAAATTGCAGAGGGTATTGCTAAAACTGGAAAACCAGTAGAAGTTTTTGGTATTGAAGGTTATGGAGAGTTAAAGACTGTTGAAAGAGCAGAAAGAGTTGCCATGAAATTAGTTCAAGATGCCTCACAAATAGAAAGAGAAGAGGTAGACATTTCAGAGCTTGTAATGAGTATAAAATGTGGAGAATCAGACACAACTTCAGGTCTTGCAGCAAATCCTACTGTAGGAAAAGTTGTAGAAAAATTAGTATCTCTCGGAGGAACTGTTCTCTTTGGGGAAACATCGGAACTCACAGGAGGAGAACATATAATTGCAGAAAGGATTAAAGACGAAAAAGAAAGAGCAAAATTTTTAGAAATATTCAATGAATATCAAGAATTTATAAAAAGAGAAGGGGTTGATCTCTTAGGTTCACAGCCTACAGAAGGAAATATTAAAGGTGGATTAAGTACCATAGAGGAAAAGGCTTTAGGAAATATTCAAAAAATTGGAAAGGCAAAAGTGGATGGAGTTCTGGAAATGGCAGAGACTCCTAAAGGTAAAGGGCTCTACTTCATGAATACCTCTTCTGCTGCAGCAGAGGCTATTACTCTATTTGCAGCTGGCGGGGCTGTTGTACACCTCTTCCCAACAGGACAAGGAAACGTGGTAGGAAATCTTATAATACCTGTAATTAAAATATCTGGAAATCCAAAAACTGTAAAAACAATGAGTGAACACATAGATGTTGACGTAAGTAAGGTTTTGACATTGGAAGAAAGTTTGGAAGAAGCAGGAGAAAAACTCTGGAACTACTTACTGAAAGTTATTTCAGGAAGATTAACCTGTGCAGAAGTCCTTAACCATAAAGAATTCGTACTAACAAAACTTTTCAGGAGTGCATAAAAAAATTAACCTCCCCAAAAAAATTTTGGGGAGGTTTTTTCATTAATTTTACTAATCTCTTAAAACCAACCTATTAAACTCTATTGAAATTCTTGCTCCAACTTTTGCATTATTCTTAACAAGTTCTATATTTGCTTTTAGGCTTTCTCCGCCTGTTAGCTCCTTAATTTTATCCAGAAGGAATGGAGTGAGTGCCTTCCCTCTTACTCCCCTTCTTTCTGCCTCCTTAATAGCTTTCTCAATAATTTCATCCATATATTTTTTATCTAAGGAGTATTCTTCTGGGATAGGATTAGCAATAACTACACCTCCAGAAAGTCCCAAGTCCCACTTTGTTTTTAAAATTCTTGCTACCTCTTCCTCTGATTCCGCCCTATAATCTAAGAAAAGTCCACTACTTCTTGTATAAAAGGCAGGAAATTCAATGGTTTTAAATCCAATGACAGGCACCCCTTTTGTCTCCAAATACTCTAAGGTACGAGGAAGGTCTAATATGGATTTTGCCCCAGAGCATACTACTGCGATATTGGTCCTTGAAAGTTCTTCTAAGTCTGCAGAGATATCAAAGGTTTCTTCTGCTCCCCTATGAACTCCACCTATTCCTCCTGTTACAAAAATTTTTATATTAGCAAGATCTGCACAAATCATGGTAGCAGATACTGTTGTTGATGCACTTAACTTCTTTGCAATGGCTATAGGAATATCTCTTCTGCTTGCTTTAATAACATCCTTTGATCTGCCTATAAACTCCAAGTCCTCATCCTTTAATCCTATCTTTATTTTTCCCTTAATTATGGCAATGGTTGCAGGGACAGCTCCCTCCTCCCTAATTATTCTTTCAACCTCTTTTGCAGTCTCTATATTCTCAGGATAGGGCATACCATGGGCTATTATGGTAGACTCCAAAGCAACAATTGGCTTTTTCTCCTCTAATGCAGTCTTAACTTCCTCAGAAAAATCTATATACTCCTTCATCTTTCAAATACCTCTCCTAAAAATTTTTTAATTTTTTCCTCAGAAAGCTCTGGATAAACAGAATAGGGAGTGGATATAGTAAGGGCGGATACAGCAAGCCCAAACATTACAGCTTCCCTAATGGCATATCCATGATAAACTCCATAGGTAAATCCAGCAGTGAAAGAGTCACCTGCTCCCGTTACATCAACCACGTTATAAGGTATGGGAGGGATAAATTCATTTTCTGATGAGACAAAAATACCTTTTTCACCTAATTTAACAATTACTTCTTTTGCTCCCATACTTTTCAATTCATGCACCGCGGTTATTATATCCTCCCTTTCATTATTTACAATTGAAAAAAGCTCCCTTTTATTAGGAATTAAATAATCAATTTTATGGACTAAACCTTTTATCTTTTTTGCTTTTTCATAAGATACAGGATCTACAACAACAGGAATATTTCTATCATTACAAAGATTTACAACAAGTTCAATAATATTGGTATTTAAATTTGTATCTAATACTACAATTTTACTTCCTTTAATTACATCCATTTTTTCTTCTATATATGAAAGGTCAACTTCTTCTAAGATTCTCATGTCAGAAAGTGCAACCTCCATCTCTCCCTTTTCGTTTAGTATAGCAAGATAAACCCCTGTTCTTTCTTTTGATACCTTCACATGCTCCATATTTACCTTGGCTTTTTCCGTCTCCTCATATACCATCCTTCCAAAAAGATCCTTCCCTATACAAGTTAGCAGTATAACTGGAATATTGAGCAAAGATAGATTATGGGCAATATTTCTTCCTACCCCTCCTGGAGAGATATTAATGGCGCCTGGATTTGATGTACCCATCTTCAGTACATCAAAACTTCTCCCCTTAATATCAACATTGGCTCCCCCTATAACGGTAATATAATCTCTTTTTCCTTCAAAACTCAAAGCTAAATCCTGTACTTACAGAATTTATTAATCTTATATCCCTAAAAATTATATCAAGCCTATAGGTCAAAAAGGGCTTAAAGGGTATATGGTTGTCGGGCTCCCAGCCCAAGTTTAATACGAATCCCAAGGAACTACTTTTGCTCTCTTGAGAATCAAAATAATCTAAAACTCCTATGGAGGTATTAAATAGCTCATTAAACCTTCTCTCTAATACAATACCAAAAGAAAAAAGACTTCCAAATTTTGTAAATTCAAAGCCATATCTTTTTGAAATATCCATGGGAATTAAAAGCCTTATTCCCTGGTGGGAAACTTCTATCCCATCCCTATATCCATATCCCCAATGGGGTCTTAAGATTACTTTAGATTTACTCTCAATATATTCTAAGGATTTCCTATCTTTTAGACTTTCAAGATCATATCTATGTTTTCCCTTTGATAGCTCATCATGAAGATTAAAAACTTCCGTATCTGAATCTCTATAGGTTATATAAATAGTTTTATTATTAAGATCATAAACATTTGACCACAAAGTAGTATTTTGGCGCACTCTTCTCAATAGATCTTTTACATCCTCTACATTAAAGGTTTTATCTAAATTCTCCTTAACTATATTATATCTTTCAAAGGATGTTTCATTATCTGGCTTTATATCTGGTCTTGATATAAAATGGTTCGTCATAATTTGTGATTTCAAAGGATCTTTTATTATAACCATCTTATTCTCAACATATTCCACTATAGCGGAATTTCCATCTTTATCAACAATCATGTAGTGAATAATGGGATTTCCAAATAAAACCCCAAACACTACAGAATATTTAGGGAATATGCTTAATGCCTCATCTACAGATTTAGCCTTTGCCAAAACCAATTTCACCATCTCTAAACTTATCCTTATAGGCTTAAAAGGAGAAAAGGGCGTATGAGTATTGGGAACTGCGGATATACCTATAAATAAACCTTTATCATTTATTCCCTCATAGGGCATGTCTACTCCCAGCTGTTCTATGATTGCCATACCATTATCTTTATCCTCAGGAGGAATAAACCATATCCTTCCTCCCTTCCCTTCAGAATCAAAATTTCTTCCTACAAGCACATTCCCATTTTTATCTAAGATATAAAAGATAGTGCATCCAAGAATAGGCTTAATTAATAAGGAGATGGTAACAAAAAGAATGATTAATAATTTTATATATTTACCCATTCTCCACCTCCAGGAGTCCACCTCAAAATTATTTCAAAAACCTTCATTATTTTGAGCTTAGGCACTCCATAATTCTTCAGCCTGAGAGAGCATTTGCGAGGTAAGATTATTAATTTCCTGGTAGGACATGCGAGAGCCTATAGTATTTAATAAAATTTCTTTAAGCTCAGCTCTTATTTTAGCTTTTATAAATTCTTTCCTATTCCAGTCCGTTACTTTTACAAAATTACCAAGCTTATCCACAATCAATTTTGCTATATTTTTTATCTCTTCATAATTATTAAAAATCTTTTCTTTAGAAGATAAAAGATCATAGAAGGCAAGTTCCTCTTCAGTTAAATCCAGTTTTTTACCTTCTTCTTGCTTTTTTCTAATTTCACGAGCTATCTCTATTAGTTTTTCTATAACATCGGTGGTTGTTATTAACCTAACATTATAATTATCAATTAATTTTTCAAGAAGTTCATAAAGGGATTTATATCGGAAGGGATTTCTTCTCAATCTTACTCTTAATTCGTCATTAATTATCTTCATTAACAAATCTGCAGCATAATTTTTATATTCCATATTCTTAAATTGTTCTAAAAATTCTTCATCTAAAATAGAAATTTCTGGTTTTTCTTTACCAAGAAATGTAAAAATATCTATTGGTTCCTCTGCAGAAATACTCTTGGAAATAAGTAAATTAATCTCATATTCTAAATCTCTTGAAATTTCTCTGGTTTTAGCAGTTGAATACTTTACTATCATTTTTTTAATCATTTCAAAAAACATAATATCGTCCTTTATTTTATATGTTTCAGGATGAGGACTTGCGAGTAAATAAAGCTTTTTAAGTGCTATAAAGTTTTTTATAAACATATCTTTTTTATCATCACTTGCAATTTTGTTATATGCAATCGTTGTTAGTCTTGAGAGCTCCTCTGGGCTAAGTTTTCTCCATCCTTTATAATCTATTCCATTAAAAATAGAAGAAATTATGTCATATTTTTCCTTAAGTAAAGTGAGTACCTCATTTATATCTGTAAGCACTTCCTTTATAGCCTCAATAGTGTATTTACTTAAGGACTTTCTCAAATTATCTGCTATCCCTATATAGTCAACAATTAATCCCCCTGGTTTATCTTTAAATACCCTATTTACCCTTGCTATAGCTTGAACTAAAGAATGGTCCTTCATAGGTTTATCAAAATACATAGTGTGTAGGCAAGGAACATCAAAACCTGTCAAAAGCATATCAACTACTATTACCATCTTAGGGTCCTTCTTTGGATTTTTGAAATTATTTAGAAGTTCCTCAAGTTCATGTTTATTCCTTAAATGGGGCCAGAACTCTTCTGGATCTTTATACTTACTTCCAGAAATTACAACAGCCACAGAGGGTGCATTAGGTAGTTTTATTATCTCCTCGTAAAGTTTTATTGCAACTTGTCTCGATATGGTAACTACCATCGCCTTTCCTTCCATTTCTTGTTCTCTCTTATGGAAATGTTCTACTATATCTCTTGCAATCTCTTTTAATCTCTCAGGATTCAAAATTAATTTCTCAAGTTTTGCATATTTTCTTTTAACAGCTTCTTTCTCTTGTTCATCCATAAATTCTGATATTTCTTCGAATTCATCATCTATAAATTCATTTGTCAAATGAAGTTTTGAAAGCCTTGCCTCGTAATATATAGGGACAACTACTTTATGCCTTTTTGCTCTATCCATAGAATAGATACTTATAGGTTCACCAAAGACAAGATATGTATCCCTATCCTGAAGTTCTATTGGTGTAGCAGTAAACCCCATAAATGATGCATTGGGGATGGCTTTTCTTAAGTTTCGAGCAAGTTCTCTATACTGGCTTCTATGGGCTTCATCTGCAATTACAATGACATTTCTTCTTTCTGTGAGTAAAGGATACTCTTCACTTTTTCCTGTACTGAATTTTTGAATAGTTGTAAAGATTATTCCTCCTGCAGATGTTTTAATTAACTCTTGAAGATCTTTTATACTTTCCGCACGATTTACATGCATAAAAGAGAAAAGATCATAAAGTTGTTCGTCAAGATTTCTTCTATCGGTTATAAAAAGTAATAATGGATTTTCAAATTCTTTTATCTTTAATGCTTTTCTGGCATAAAAGAGCATAGTAAGAGATTTTCCAGAACCTTGAGTATGCCATACTACCCCAATTCTTCTATCTTCTGGACTTTTCCCCTCGAGAACACAATTTTTGGTCCTTTCTATAGCTTTTTTAACTGTATAGAACTGATGGAATATTGCTATCTTTTTCTCATATGTTTCTCCGGTTTTATCATAGAGTATAAAATCTTCAATATATTCCAATAAATGCTCCTTCCTGAAAAGACCTTTTAAAAGAACTTCGAGCGAAGTCATTTTCTGATTTTTATAGAAATATTCAAATTGACCTTCCTCAATTTCCCTTACTACAACATCATCATCACTTAATATACCTTCCCACACAAAAAATCTATCCCAATCACTTGTAGGAGAACCATATTTGGTTTCAAAGCCATCACTCACAACAAGGATTTGGGCATAAGCATATAATTGGGGAATATCCTTCATTTTCATTTTATGATCATTGAAGGCAGATTTTGCAGTTTCATTGGCATTAAAGCTTTTAAGTTCAAATACTGCGACTGGTAAACCATTTATGAATATGACTATATCAGGTCTTCTATACATTTCTTTTTCATACTGATACTCAACTGTAAATTGATTAGCGACTATAAACTCATTATTATCCGGATTTTCAAAATCAATTAATTTTACAAGCCTTGTTTTTTCTTCTTTTCCCTCTTTATAGGTGAGTTTTACACCATTGGTTAATAATTCGTAAAATTGCTTCCCTTTTACTACAAAATCTGGATGCTCAAGATGAGTTACTTTTTTATATACCTCTTCAGCTAAAAGGTCATCAAGCCATGGATTGATTTTCTTTATAGCATTAATAAAGCGCCTTTTGAGAATGACATCCCTGTAGGATTCCCTTTCTCCACTTTCAGGGTTTAATTGTGAGCCGTGAATATAACCATAGCTAAGCTCTTTCAACCAGTTTATAACTGACTGCTCAACGAGATAGTCTTCAGTAAGTTTTGCTTTCATATTTTATATCTCCTCCACTCTTAATTTTCCAAAAACCAGCAGAGGCAAGAGGGTATCCCTAATTTTCCTCAAAATCATAATTTGCTTTTGATTGAGGATAATTTTTTGAAAGAGAGGCTCAACGAGGGAGTGGTAGCGTTGGAGAATGGGTAAAGGAGGGAATAAAAGTTTATAGTTTTCAAGGTCGGATTTTTTTAAATTTGAAATATTTGTACCAGAAACCACGGATGAAAGGAATTCTTTAAAATAATCTGAGTTAAGATTTGAAAAAATATAGTCAAATCTTGTTCTAATACAATACATAAATGAACCAAATGAAATTTCGGGAAAATCTGGGTTTTCAACAAAAACAGCAAACTTACCGACCAAACTAGGATTTCCATTAGATCCTACCATAATTATGTCTTTTTCCCTAAGTTTTTTGAATTCCGGAACTTTATGTGAAGGAATAAACATTAAATCTCTGAAATCAATACTTTTGTTATCCATAATATTATTCGCTCTGATCATAGGCACAGATTTTGGAAAATACTCGAAAGAACTTTCATCTTGTTGAAATGAAACACCTCTTATTATTTCTGCCACCTCCCCCAACCTTCTCACTTCCCACCCCTTAGGTATCTCCTTTCCCAAATCTTCATTATAAACAAACTCTTCATCTTTAAAATGCTCAAAGTCGATGAACCAGGATTTAAAAATCGCCATCGCGGTCTTTTCCAAAATCTCATTCTGACGCTTTTTATTCTCAATAAGCTCATCAAACCACGATAAAACGGTAGCAATGCGGGATTGCTCGGGGAGGGGAGGAAAAGGAATGGCAAAGTCCCTAATCAAATCTAAATTCAAATTTTGTTGTGCAGCTCCTGATGCAAATAATAATAACCTTTCTCTATTCCCAATAAAAGAATAAAACAAAAATTCGTTACATTCTGATTCTAAAGCAGCTAGTGCCTGATTGATTGTTGAATATGTTTTTAGAATTCCGACTCTACCAGCTGTTGGGGCGGCATATATTGCTAGAATCAAAGTTCCAGGTGGATAAATTCTTTTTGCGTTACTATTTCTTCTACCCTCTTCTGTAATTTTTTCTTCTGTGTCATATATATAATTATCGTTTACTTCTTGACTTTTTAGCCAATTTATCTCACCACCCCAATATTTTTTTACTTTTCTTGATGGTGTTCCCCCAGTTGATATATTTGCAATATCCCCCAGCCTCTTCACTTCCCAATCCTTCGGTATCTCTCCAATCTCCGTCTCCTTAAATTCTGTTTCCCATCTGAATTTAAGCATAGTTATTACCTCAAATTATCTCATTATATTTCCCATCCTAAGGACTTGTAAACCTCTTTAATTTTCTCAGTCAATTCTCTTTCTTCTCGAATGAGATTTGATAATTCAGAAGAATAAGCCTGCATTTTTTCTTCAAAGGTTTCATCCTCTTCGTTATTAAGTTTTATGCCTACATATCTTCCTGGGGTTAGAACATAACCATTTTTTGCAATTTCTTCCAAAGTGGCTACCTTGGCGAAACCAATCTCATTTATTTTTTCTTCAGATTCTCCTCTTTCAAACATTCTAAATTTTTCAACGATTTTTGCAATATGCTCTTCTGTGAAGGTAACTTGTCTTCTGGATATAGGTTGATACATGTTCTTAGCATAGATAAATAAAGTTTTACCTCTCATATGTTCAGGCTTTGATTTCCTCAAGAACCAGAGAGAGGCAGGAAGAGATACTGTATAAAAAAGTTTTGCTGGAGTAGCTATTATGCCATAAACTAAATCGTCCTCAATAATCTTTTTTCTTATCTCTCCTTCAATACCTCCTGCTGATAGTGCACCATTTGCCATTACGAAACCAGCTTTTCCATTTGGAGCTAAATGATAAATATAATGCTGAATCCAAACAAAGTTGCCATTATTCTCTGGAGGTAATCCATACTTGAATCTTGGATCTTCAGGCTTCACTCTATCTCTTCCCCAGCCACTATCATTAAAAGGTGGATTTGAAACTATATAATCTGCCCTTAGATCAAAAAATTTGTCATCATGATAGGAATCACCTATTCTTATATCTCCTTCAGCTCCCCTTATTACAAGATTCATTTTACACATTTTCCAAACGAATTCCTTTGATTCTTGTCCATATATAGAAAGATTATAAGGATCAATTCCTTCTCTTTCCAGCTTCTCAATAGCAGAAACAAAAAATCCCCCACTTCCACAAGCAGGGTCAAAAATTCTTCCTCCCTTTATATCTAAAATCTCAACAATAAGTTTTGTAAGACATCTTGGAGTATAAAATTCACCACCCTTTTTACCTTCTGCCTCAGTAAATTTCCCAAGAAAATATTCATAAATCCTTCCAAAAATATCCTTTTCTCTGTGAGCTGTGCCAAAATCAATTTGAGAGAAAAGATTTATAAGATAAGAAAGATCATGATGATCAAGATTGATTCTCGTGTATATCTTAGGAATAACATCCTTTAGTTTATCAGGATATTCGTTCTCAAGTATTTCTATAGCTTTATCTAATATTTCTCCAATGTTGGGTTGATTCGCATTCTTTTTTATATAGTCCCATCTTGCCATTTCTGGAATATACAGAGTTTTATCAGCTAAATAAAAATCTCTATCTTCACAAAGCTGTAATTTAATATCTTCAGAATAACCTCTCTCCTTATTTAATAATTCATTTCTTCTTTCCTCAAAAGCAAAAGATAAATATCTTAGAAATATAAGTCCAAGTACTACATATTTATATTCATGAACCTCAACTTTTTTTCTAAGTTTATCCGCAGCTCTCCAAAGTTCATCTTCAAAGTTTAGGTCTATTTCTTTCATACTTCTTTACCTCCTAAAAATTACATTGGTTATATTGTTCATATACTTTCTATTAATTCCCATCTATCTTTGAAATCTTCATAATCTTTATATTCCAACCAGTAAGCCACCTCTCCCTTTTTATTTTCAGTCTTATGTAAGCGCTCTCTTACTTCATCTATTTTCATTATATATACTATTGGGCTATCAAATACATTTCTAACAATTATTAATAAGTCAGCAATTAGGTGAGGATTTGAGCCAAAAGGTACTGCACTACGTTGAGTTAAAGCTTTAACTTGAATGGTTAATTTTTTTTGGGCGTCTTGGCTATAAATTACAATGTCTACTCCTTTTGCGTTCCTTGTTGTAGGTAAACAGTTCCATCCTCTTTTTGATAGCTCATAACAAACATAAAATAAGCCTATATTGCCAACTAATTGATTGTCTCTCTGCATAAATTCCGCTACTCTTTAAGAAGCCTCTTTATTTTTATATTATATCTCATTTATTTTGTTTTATCTAAAATAATCACACCATTTTCTATCATTTTACTAATTGTATTTTCCATTTCTTTAAATTCACTGAGAGAATAAACATGGGGCTCCAAACCTCTTAATCTAATAGATTTTTTCACAATTTTAAATGCATCCTCACGTATAGGGTCCTCATAGACTACAAGAAGGTCTATATCACTAAAGGCAGTAAAATTTCCTTTTGCATAGGATCCAAAAAGTACTACAAGAACCAAGGGAAGATTTTCGGAAAGTTGAGGTAAGGCTTCTCTTATTTTTTCAAGCACTTCTTCTTTACTATATTGTGGATAGAAGATCTTTACAGAACTTGATAATTTTTTCTGCATAATTTATCAACCTTTCCGCCTCAATTTTAGAATACTTACTCCTTGGGGACCCCGAAGGAAGGGCATCAGGATATCTTGTAGGGATATATGCTTTATCTAACTCAAGGGCAAAATCTTTTAACTCTTTTGGAATTTCGTATTGTTTGCTAAGCTCTTCCAAAAGGTCCGCCACGGAATGTCCCCACGCTTGTACTCCTAATTTTTGAAAAACCGCCCTTACAGCCTTCTCTGCAGATTGCTGGGCAGAAAAACAAGCCCAGTTATAAAAGCCGTGCTCTAAGTCATGCTTTGCATGTTCAAGATCTCCCTCAAAAGAGTCCATCCAGTCTTTACTTCTTTCCAAAAAATACCCCTCGCTTTTCCTCAAATTTCTAAGTTCATTTTAAACAAATACAATAAAAGTGTCAAAATAGTTATTGTGAGGTTGAAATAAGCTTTCTTATCTTTACTTCATTTTCCTTTTCTGTAAGGATTATTAAATAATCTCCTGGAAGAATTAAAGTATCTCCCCTTGGAACAATCTCCATTTCCCCTCTTTTTACTCCTATAATTAGAGAATCCTTAGGCAAATTTATATCTTTTATTCTTTTCCCTTCCCATCGGTAGCCAACAGGTACAAGTATCTCTAAAATCACCTTCTCTTTGTTTTCAACTTGGGATAAGATTTTTCTTTCTTCTATTATTCTATCCAAAAGTGAATCATAAATAGGAGCATTTTTTAAAAGTAGAGAGGTCATATAGGCAATAAGGGAAACTAAAGCGGATGGAAAAAGATGGTTAAAGTTTCCTGTCATTTCTGTAATTAAAATGAGTCCAGTAATAGGTGCTCCAACTATAGCGGAAAAATATCCAGACATAGCAAAAACAATAAAATTATTTAGTAGAGATGAATTTAAGTCTGCAAAAGAAATTACAATTTTTCCATAAATAGCTCCAATAATTGAACCAATTGTAAGTAGGGGCATAAAGATACCGCCAGGCACTCCCGAGCCATAACTTATCATTGTAAACATAAATTTAACAAGGAATAAAAGAAGCAAAAACTCAATATTGAATACCTTATGGATTAAGTCATCAATGAGATGCTCCCCACCCCCAAGAACCTCAGGTAGGTAATATCCAATAATGATAGAGAAAAGTATTGGAATTATAGGTTTAATATGGTCTTTTATTTTTTGTCTCTTGTATATTTCCTAAAATCTTAATAAACCTTCATTAAAAACTTTTCCTAAGAAACCCAAGATAATTCCTAAAAATATCAAATAAAAGTATTTATCTAAAGGCATTAGACTTAAATTTCTAATATCAAATACAACTTTTGGTCCTAAAATTAAATAGGTAACAAAAGCGGATGATAATGAAGAAAGCATAACAGAAATTAGTAAAAGAGGTGAAAAGCTTTTGTGCAGTTCTTCTATGGCAAATATAGCACCTGCCAGAGGAGCATTAAAGGCTGATGCAAGCCCTGCACTTTCCCCACACGTAACCAAATATTTTTCCTCCATCCTTATACATTTAGATATCTTGCTTACTATTCCCCCTATAGAAGCTCCAATTTGAATAGATGGTCCCTCCCTACCTAAGGACAAACCAGAGCCAATGGAAAGAATAGTCCCTAAAAACTTTAGAAAAAATATTCTAAAATAGGACATGTCATCAATATAGCCTATAATTTTACCTTTAATTTGGGGTATACCACTTCCCTTTATAAAAGGTTCCTTTTTGGTTATGTATCCAAGCAGTAATCCTATAATCAGTATTTATTTATAACTTCGTATATTTTAATTGATAAAGATAAAATTTTACCTATGCTTATTCTAAAGAAAGATATAGAAATTCCCGATAAAATCCCAATAAGCAAACTTTTTAATAAATAATCAACTCTATGCTTTCTCCATCTTTTATATAGATAAGATATAGAACTTTTCTCCACCATATATGTTAAATGTTATCACTCTCTTAGAATTTGTTTCAAGTTTATTATAATACCTGACCTGTAATTACTTTTATTTACCTACAACCATAAGCACAATCAATAAATCAACCTCACTCTTCCATATTCAGGATAGAGATGCATGATCCAAAAGATGATACAAAAGAGCTTTACACTATTACAAATCCCATATACATGGTATAATTTTAAAAAATGATTAATGATTTAGAAATAGTTCTAAGACTTTTATTATCTGTAGTATTAGGCGGAATTATAGGTTGGGAGAGAGAGAAAGAAGAAAAGCCAGCAGGCCTTCGAACCCATATGTTGGTATGTCTTGGCTCTACTCTAATTATGATAGTCTCAGCCTATGGCTTTCCTGGAAGATATCCCTCTGATCCTGGGAGAATTGCAGCTCAAGTAATAACTGGTATCGGTTTTATAGGGGCGGGAACCATATTAAGAACTGGAGCAACTATCAAAGGGCTTACCACTGCAGCAAGTATATGGACAGTAGCAGGTATTGGACTTGCTGTTGGTGTAGGATTATATTTTCCTGCAATTTTAACTACCCTTTTAGTAGTGGCAACTTTAATTCTGGCAGTAAAACTCGAGGTATCTCTTATTGGAAGCCACAAGCCATTATCCTTAAGATGCGTAATAGAAGATAGACCTGGATCTATTGGGGCTATAGGATCCCTTCTTGGAAGTATGAATGTGGATATAAAGCAAATTGAAATCTCTTCAGAGTGGGATGGAAAAGTTATTCTAACCCTTAATTTAAAACTTCCTGCTAAACTTTCAGAGGAAGAAGTTATAGCAAGATTAGTAGAGCTCGATAATGTAATAAGTGCAGAATGGACTTAAATTTAGAAGCTTAGTCCCACTTCAAGAAGAACCTTTTCTAAATCTTCTCTTAAGCTTCTACTTTCTTCTTCATTTAAAGGAAGAAATGGTCTTCTCATATATCCCTTTCCAATTCCCCTAAACTCTAAAGCTTTTTTAAGTACAGGAATACTGGCACCATCATGAAGGGAAAGAGAAAGTTTTGTCTGTTTCTTTTGTAATTCTAAACAAGCTTCATAATCTTTCTTCTTAAAGGAATCATAAATTTTAACAAAGATTTCAGGGAACACACCTCCAGGTCCTGTTACAGTTCCTTTTCCTCCCATCATGAGAGATGGAAAGAAAGCCCTATCATATCCTGTTATTACAATAAAATCCTTTCTTGTATTATAGATATATCCTAAGATAGTGGAAAAATTCCCACTACTATCCTTTATCCCAACTATATTCTCAAAATCATAGGAAAGTTTAGAGACAAGAGGTATAGAGAGCTCATTTTTAGCTAAAGATGGGATATTATAAAGATATATAGGAATATCTTTAAACTCTCTTGCTATAGTAGCATAGTAGTTATAAAGCTCCTTTTCAGTGTAAGAATAATAAAAAGGAGCTACTATTCCAACGCCATCTGCTCCTACTTTTTTTGCGTGATCAATAAGCTCCATGGTATCTCTTAAATTTATGGCACCACAATGGGCAACTACAGCTATTCTTCCCTTATTCTCCTCTATGATGGTTTCTAAAACCTTTTTTCTCTCCTCTATGGATAAAATCAATCCTTCTCCTGTAGTCCCACATACAAATATTCCATGAACTTTCTTTTCAATAACAAAATTTACATATTTTCTCAATGCCTCATAATCTATAGATTCATCCTCATGAAAAGGTGTCGTATGGGCAACTACTACTCCCTCAAGAAGTCTCATTTTCTATTCCTCCTCCAAAAATTTAAAAATGCAATGTTTTATATGGGTTCTTTTCCAGGTATAGACTAAATGAATATTACCGCTCTTCGCTTCTAAAAGATTAGGATATGAGAACTCAAAGGGCTCATTTTCTACATCTAACACCTTTATCCAATCTTCAAGATTTTTTGATAAAGCTAAACTTAAAGGAGTTCTTTTTTCAGAGCTATCGTTATATGCTAAAAGATAATATCCCTTTCTTAATTTGATAAGATCTATTCCACTATTTGGATTTTTTATAGAAGTTGGGGATGGATTTTCCCATGTTCTTCCAAAATCTATTGATTTTGATTTATAAATAAAACCATCTCTTGTCCTCATAAAACATACAAGCTCTCCATTTTTAACCTCTACAACTACAGGATGAATGCATCCTTTAGGAGTTTTTAGTCCTCCATAAAATTCGAAGGAATCAAAGCCATCTTTTGTTATTCCCAAAAATACTTTCCATTCCCTTTCATCATAAAAAGGAAACAAAAGTTCTCCATTTGAAAGAATTAAGGGTCTTGATCTTATCATCCATCCCCATTCTTTTCTAAATATTTTTTCTTCTCCAAAGCTTTTTCCGCCGTCCTGAGACTCCCTATATCTTATGCTACAAGTATCCCACGCTCCCTTAAGGTTTCCTTTTTGCAGTTCCTCTACAAAGTTTTTTCCTAAATCAGGAGGAAGTCCTCCCCCTTCAATAGTCACATAAAAAAGATATAACCTGTCCTTCCATTCAAACAGTACGGGATTTCCATCCGCCTTGTTAGGGGTGTCTACTACAATTTGAGGTTTACTCCAATTTTCTCCATCAAACTCAGAAATTAAAATAGCTTGATCAGGAGAAGTTTCATACTTTCCTGAATACCAAACTACCAAAATATTCCCATCTCTTTTTTCATAAATAGAAGCACAATGGGAAAAAGGATAACTCTCATTTTTATAGAAAATAAATTGCGAAAAAATCAATTCTAACTTCATCTTATTGTTCCAGACCAACTCATACCCTCCATTATTCTTTTTCTTAAAATTAGAAATACAACAAGAACAGGTAATGTTGCTAAGAATGCTGCCATCATTAGAAGACCGTAATCAATATCATATGCTCCCTGAATAGCTTTTAAACCTATTGGTATTGTAAACATTTTGGTCCTCTGTAAGGCAACTAAGCTCCAAGTATATTCATTCCATGCAAATATGAATATATATATCCCCAAAGCTGCAATTGCAGGTAAAGACATGGGAATAATAATCTTAATTAGAATTTGAAAGGAGGAACATCCATCTATTTTTGCGGATTCTTCAATATCCTTAGGAATAGTAACAAAAAATTGTCTTAAAAGAAAAACACTTATTGACATTGCAATTATAGGCAATATTACAGAAATATGAGTATTAAGAAGCTTAAAACTATTCATTATAAAATAAAGAGGGATAATATTTACCTGCCAGGGAGCAAGCATTGTTATTAAAAAGATAATAAAGAGAATATCTCTTCCCCTCCATCTTAAACGAGCAAAGGAAAATGCGGCAGGAATTGCAAGTATAATAGAAATTATGGTTGACAAACCTGCAATGATAGTACTATTAATGAACCATTGTCCCATAGGCCATTTTTCAATTAAATGATAAAAATGTTCCAAAGTATAAGAAGGAGAAATCCATTTGGGAGGAATTGTAAAAATATGAGGTGTAGGCTTAAAAGCAGTATCTATCATCCAAAGAATAGGTATCATCCAAATAATAGATACAACTATAAGAATAATCCTATATAATAAGTTTTTCATTCTATTTCTCCTCCCAGTCCTAAAATTTTCATTCCTACTAGAGTTAGTACAAACATTATTACTACCAGAACAGAACCTGCAGCTGCTGCTTTTCCCATATCAAAATATTGAAATCCTAATCTATAAAGATATAAAGCTAAAACTTCTGAAGCATTTCCAGGACCTCCATCAGTCATGATCATTACCTGACCTAAAGCAGTAAATCCAGAAATAGTAGTTAATACTAATGAAAATAGAAATTGTGGTCTTATCAGGGGAAATAGAATTTTCCACATAATTATCCAAGTACCTGCTCCATCAATTTTTGCTGATTCCACTAACTCCTTAGGTACAGTTTCTAAGGCTGTTAAAAATATAGTAGTTCTATAACCACTGAGCCACCAGGCAGAAGCTAAAGCAATAGCAGGAACTGCCCAAAAGATACTATTTAGAAATCTTGGAGCTTTCCCTAAAATAGATGATATATAATATGTTATTAATCCAAAATCTGGATCTAAAAGCCATTTCCAGATCAGTGCAATAACAGACACATTTAATAAATATGGAAAAAACAGAAAACTTTCTGAAAAGGTTCTTGTCTTACTCTTTGGGAAAAAATAAAGTAAAAAGGCAAAAGATAAAGCCAAAAGAAGAGTTAATATGATGAATATCCCTGCAAACTCTAGGGTTCTAAACAATGAGTTCCAAAACCTATTATGAGTAAAGAGATATATATAATTTCCAAAGCCTAAGAATTTTGACCCCTTCAAAGGATTCCAATCATAAAGACTTATTACAAATCCATAAATTGTAGGCCAAGCACTAAAAATTAACCAAATAATACCAAAGGGGAGAATATATAAGATCCCCACGAGATCCTCTTTCATTCTCTTACTAAACATAAATAATCCTCCTTTTTGAAGAGGGATGGCTTTATGCCATCCCTCGCTGTTTATTTCTACTTCTTTTGAGCATTATATTCCGCAAGAATTCTATTACATTCTGCCTCTGCTCTCTTTAATGCTTCTTCAGGAGTTATACTTCCATTATATGCAAGTTGAATATTTGTTTGAATAGCCTGTTCAAGTTCTGCTGCCTTAGGATGGTCAGGAGGATAATGTACATAACCTTTCTCTGCCATGTAGGAAAATACTGATAAAGATCTCTTCCATGTATCACTTTCTAAGAGTTCTTTATTCTGTTTTGCAGGAAGATATGCTGGCATATGTCCTCCATACAATCCCCAAAGATAAGACTTTTCGCTAATAAGCTTCAAAACTCTTGCAGCATCAATATAATCTTGGGGAGTTGCTGT
The DNA here is from genome assembly GCA_002878375.1 of Dictyoglomus sp. NZ13-RE01. Taxonomy (NCBI): domain Bacteria; kingdom Pseudomonadati; phylum Dictyoglomota; class Dictyoglomia; order Dictyoglomales; family Dictyoglomaceae; genus Dictyoglomus; species Dictyoglomus sp. NZ13-RE01. The sequence continues at coordinate 2,291 of NIRF01000009.1, read as the reverse complement.
CTTGGGAAGCTTAGGAATAACAAGATTATGGCTATTTCCCCAAGTTTTTGGATAATAGAAAATTTTAGGAATGGGAGCTACCCCAAAATCTATCCCAGCAGAAACAGCAGTAGGATAGTACCAATTTCCAGCAAATAGTATTCCTAATCTTCCACTGGCAAATTGTTTGAATCCATCGGTTCCTGGTTCGTTCCACTTATATTTCAAAACTGAATCTACAAGGAATTTTAAAGCCCTCAGCCCTCTTGAATTATTGAAAGTAGCTTTTGTATAATTTTTATCAAACAATTCTCCTCCTAACTGCCAATAAAATATATACCATGCCCTCATAATTTTCCTTGGTAAAGCATCTTCCGCAAAATGAACTGCGTAATAACCTGCCTTCTTTATAGCTTCCGCTGCTTTAGTAAGTTCTTCTAAATTTGTTGGGGGTTTCTCTGGATCGAGTCCTGCCTCCTTAAAGATCTTTTTGTTATACCACATTGCCCACATATGAGTATCCAAGGGTACCCCATACTGTGCTCCATCAATATTAGCAGCTTTCCATAATTGTGGTATATAATTATTTTTATCTATTCCCACAATTTTAAGCAGATTTCCTGCAGGACTCTTGTCTAAAGGAGTCAAAGCATCTTTCATAGATGGGAACATGTTAGTATGACAAATGCCGAGATGTGGTGGATTTCCTGCTACTACTGCATTAAAAAGCTGAGCATAATAATTTTCCCATTGTCCCTGAGTAAGATCTACGTAATAATCTTTTTGGGTTTCATTTACAAGTTTGACAATTTTTTCCATTGCCTGAGCATCGCCACTATGGAAAAGAGTATTAAAATAAATAGTCTTTTTTGCTTGGGCAACAGTAGCAAAAGTTAAAAGTAATGCAATCATTAAAATACTAAGAATTAACTTTTTCATATATTTAACCTCCCCTTGAAAAATTTTCCATAACAAGAAAAACTTAAAATCTTCTCACCTCCTATCCTCCTTTAAAATCATTCTTCTACTTGATTCCCTTACTATTAACCGAGGTTTTAAAACCACAATCTCTTTTTCTTTCTTCCCTTTTCCTTGCAATCTCCTTATTAGAATTTGGGCGGAATTTACTCCAATTAAATATGTAGGCTGAGAGATTGTAGTTAAGGGACATTTCAATAGAGGTGCCAAATCAATATCATCAAAACCTACAATCCCCAATTCTTCCGGAACATTTATATTTAGTTCTGAAATAGCAAGCATAGCTCCTATAGTCATTACATTGTTAGCAATAAAAAGGGCATCAATCTTCCCTTTTGAAAGAAGCTTTTTAACAGCCCTATATCCCCCATTTTGAGTATATTCACCATTTTCTACAAAATCTTCTCTAATTTCTATACCTGCCTCTTCCAATGCCTTTTTATATCCTTCTAATCTCTCCTTTGAAGTCATTACACTTAAAGGTCCAATAATTGCTCCAATTTTTCTATAACCTTGTTGAATTAAATGTTTTACCCCTTCATAAGCTCCAGCAACATTATCAATAATTACCGCATCTAATTCTACTTCCTCGATCAATCTATCTAAAAGGACAATGGGAATATCCTTTTTTAAATAATGGAGTAAATGCTTATGGCTTCCTCCCGCAGGAGTAAGAATAATCCCATCTACTTTTTTACTCTCTAAAACTCTAAAATACTCTTTTTCTTTTTCAATATCTTCATCACTATTACATAAAATAAGGCTATATCCCATGTTGTTCAAAGTATCTTCTATGCCTCTTACTACTTGTGTAAAAAATGGATTTGTTACATCTGTAACTATTACGCCAATTACTTTAGTTAAAGTCTTTTTATGTTTTTTCTTTTCTAATTTGTATCCAAGCTTTTCACTTATTTCTATAATTTTTTTCTTTGTTTCTTCACTTACATAGCCCACTCCAGATAAAGCACGAGAAACTGTTGCAGTAGAAACCCCAGCTGTTTTTGCTATCTCTCTTATAGTAACTTTTTTCATTCTTTAAATCACCCTATCCAACAAAACTGTAATTTTTCGTAGTATAAAATGTAAAATTACATGTGTCAATAGTTAATACGAGGCTGACCTGTAATCAGTTTTTGAAAAGAAAAACCTCCCAGGGTTAGAATTAGATTAGAAAGAGATAACATCCAAACCCCGGGAGGTGAAAACTATGGTCATTAATATTCTACCAGATTTTTCTTTAAGAAAAAAGATAAAAGAAATTTTAATTGTGTTAATAATGAGTTTAATAAAAGAGAAAAAACCATCAATTAGAGCTCTTTCTAAAAAAGCTT